>JAFUYB010000106.1 GCA_017470735.1 Lachnospiraceae bacterium
CACTCCTCCTCTCGTGCTCTGTAGTGTACAGCTGTTCCTATATACAGTATCGGCTAATCAGAGGAAAAAGTGGAGGGCAGAGACATTTTTCATGACCTTGTTTGTGCCTGAGCGAAGCGAAAGGAATGGTAAAAATTATGGTAGTACAACACAACATGTAGGCAGTCAATGCCAACAGAATGCTCAACATGACGGTTACACAGCAGGGAAAGACGACTGAAAAGCTGTCATCCGGCTACCGGATCAACCGTGCGGCAGACGATGCAGCAGGTCTTTCGATTTCTGAGAAGATGCGTAAGCAGATCCGCGGCCTTGACCGCGCAAGCACGAACGCGCAGGACGGAGTGTCCGCAGTGCAGACGGCAGAAGGCGCTCTGGGTGAAGTTCAGGACATGCTTCAGAGAATGAACGAGCTGGCAGTACAGTCGGCGAATGGCACGAACAGCTCCACGGATCGTGACGCGATTCAGGCTGAGATTGATCAGTTGGCTACAGAGATTGACCGTGTGTCAGAGACAACGAAGTTCAATGAAACTTATCTGTTGAAGGGTGATCGGAATAGTACGCGTCAGGTATCTTACTCTTTTAACAACAATCCTGCAAGTGAAGTGACTGAAGCGACAGCGAAGTTTTACAGTGACGGCGCGAGTGGAATGCATATCGGAAAAAGTCCGGACGGTGAGTATGACGGTTCGGACGGGACGAGCATCACATTCAATAAGGATGCAAAGCAGGACGACCAGAATGCCATTGCGAAAGCACTTCGCGATCAGGGCGTGACGGTTACCTACAACAGCACTTTTGCTGATCCGGTTGGCGATGAGGATGAGGGTACCATTACCAACAGCTATACCTTGACGCTGAATGGCGATGCAGCACAAAAGTACGATGTAGTGACGATCAACAGCGGCACGGACAAAACGGCTTCGGGAACAGACACCGGTGATGATGGCGCATTGAAGAACCTGGCAACCTTTGAGATTCAGGACAAGAACGGAAACATGATTGCCACGATCACGGTTGGTGGTGCCAATATGTCCAGCGCAAATTCCACGGAGAAGACTAAGACCCAGAGCACGATCCTGACAGCAGAGAGCGTAACGGCAGCGAAGGGGTCGGGCGAGATTTCACAGTACTTCGATCAGGACGGCAATAAGATTTCTGCCAACTCCCTGAATCATTATTTCTCGCTGACCCAGGGCGGTGTCAATCAAGCGAATGGTGCAACAACTGCGGCGACCACCAAACTGGATGTTAATACGCCAACAGCAAAATCTGATGATACGCTGACATACAATGGTTCGGCATGGAAAAACGCTGCTGGGAATGAGGTGGATCTGTCTGATGCCGCTAATAATGAGTATGGAATCGCGCTGACTGAAGCGCAGACGGCGAATCTAAAGAGCGGCGACACGATTACATTCACTGCAGAAAAGGATCCTTCAGGGGAAATCGTATCGGCAAACAATGCTGGTATGTATGATTTGTCTAGCGTGAAGGATAACTATAACGGAGAAGAGGATTTAACCGTTACATTCAAGTCTAAGGCTGACATTACTGATGCCAATAATGCAAAGTTCAATACGGATAATGCAGTGTCAACCGCGGCAGCAACCCTGACATTTACAGCAGCTTCTTCAGATGGTCCTGAAACCGCTGATACGGCTATCACAGTAACTGATGTCGCATCAAACGAAAAAGCCAATGCGCTTACGATGACGACGACATTTACTTATAATGCTGGCAGTGCTGCACATGCTGGAAGTGGCGTGACAAATGTTTCATTTGCGGATAATGCCACTCAATTCCAGGCTCAGGCATTAGAGGGAGCCGGAACACTGACTTACCACGGAGATTCTTGGTTAGATGCTAAGGGTAATAAGATTGATGTTTCGGCATTGGATATCGAGGGAGATGCAGCAGAGGGTGATACCATCAATGTAAAGGCTGGTTCTTGGACTATGAACGGTGTAGCCGTAGATCCAAGTGATTATGGCATCTCGGTTAACATATCGCAAGCGATAGAGTAGGATAATAGTGTAATAATCAAAGCAAGCAACTGGACTGATGACACGAATACAGCTTATGGTTCTGGTTCTATCAATACGGACTCTCATTTGAGCAAGTATGGAGTAACCCTTACAGAGGGAGTTCCTGCAGATCAAGCAACGGTTGTATTAGATGAAGCACAATGGTACACGGATGGAGATGTGACTAAGACTTCGTACGATGAGACGGGGTATGAACGCGTTCGGTGTTTATATGGCAGACGATTTCAATCCAGTAGGCGGTGATACCATTACGCTTTCTGCAGGGAAGGACGCAGAAGCAACAATGGAAACCGGTTCTGAGCTGATCAAAGCTCGCGCTGACAGCCCTCGCGTGTACGACGCAGTCGGCAACGAGACCAGTCTGGATGTCCGTACCGTTTCCGCAAAGCGTGACATTACGGGCGACCTTTCGCTCAAACTCCATGTCGGCGCAGACGCGACGAGCAACAACCAGATTCAGGTCAACATCGCTAATATGTCCGCAAAGGCACTCGGTGTCAACGGCATGAAGGTGGATGGCAACGATGACACCAACGCAAAGGACGCAATCGAGACGATTAAGCAGGCACTGCAGAAAGTTTCTGATCAGAGATCCAGCCTCGGCGCGGCACAGAACCGCTTAGAGCACACGATCGCGAACCTGGACAATGTCGTCGAGAATACGACAGCGGCAGAATCCAGAATCCGCGATACGGATATTGCCGACGAGATGGTCACCTACAGCAAGAACAACATCCTCGCACAGGCAGGACAGTCCATGCTGGCACAGGCGAACCAGTCCACACAGGGAGCACTTTCCTTGCTTGGATAATTGCAATACTAAGCAACATTATCACATTGGTTTACAGGCTTTTGGGGCTGGGCTGTGGCTCAGCCCAAAGCCATTTTTAATGAAAATGCAGCCGCAAATATCTTTTGGGAAGCTGCTTGCGGGTGCATTTTAAAAATATTGAAAGCAGGAAGAAGACTATGGCAGAAAACAGGCCGTCCTTGTCCATCGCGCTGCTTTCTTCAGGAAGAAGCGCAACAATCGAAAAATGCCTGGCGTCCCTGGCACCGTTCCGGGGCAGATGGACACAGAAGTCATTGTAGTGGACACCGATCCCGAGCACCGGGCGGTTGTGCGGGAAATTTACGAAAAATACGCGGACAAGATTATACCATTTGAATGGTGCGACGACTTTTCCGCTGCACGGAATGTGAGCGTAGATGCAGCAGAAGGGGAACGGTATCTCTATATAGATGATGATGAATGGTTCATGGATGCACAGCCGATTATTGATTTCCTGCTGTCTTCCAAGGCAGGGGAAATTTCTTATGCCAGCCACCTGAGGCGTGACTATTATGGGCACGGTGAGCATGAATACCGGGACACATGGGTGGACCGTCTTTTCCGCCTGGATGGAAATGTTCGCTTCAGGTCGCGAATCCATGAGTACCCGTATCCGGTGGAAGGATCTCCGTGCCTGATACATGCATTGTCAGGGCATACTGGCTATCTTTACGAGACGGAAGAGGAGAAGCTTGCGCATACAAGACGGAATCTTGCCTTACTGCAGCAGATGGCACAGGAGGAACCCGCAGAGGTACGGTGGGTTTTCCAGCTTATGCTGGAGCATGCCGCTCTCGGAGACAGGCAGGAGGAACTGAAGCTTGCCCATAAGGGCTATGAAATGATGTCCGGTGCCAAGGAATACCGTTATGCATGCATACGCGGCATATTTGCAGCTGACATACTCAGGGTGGACAGCCTCCAGCAAAAATGGCAGGAATGTCTGAAAGATTATGAAAGGATGCGCCGGTCAAAAGAACCATTAGGGAAAGTGGCCTCCTCTTACATGGAATATGAGGCGGCAATCGCGTCTTATCATATGCGGGACGATAAAGCGGCCCGCAGGCATTGCTTATCGTTTCTTGAGGCAAAAAAAAATCTGGGAAACGAGCCGGCGGCATTTCCCGAGGAGTATGCATATTTTTTAATGGATACATTTAAAGAAGATCATTATGCGCAGGTCTTAGCGATACTGGTTACTGCGGACATTAGGGCAGGTTCGTGGGAATCGCTTGATGCATATTTCGATGATCTGGAGCGGAATATGTCCTGCCTTCCGGAACAGATGGCAGAAGAAGTGATTGATGCTGCTTTGGGATGCGAGTATGACGGACGGTTAGAGAAAATGGTCTCTGCGCTTTGGAAATCCCGAAAGACGCGTAAGGCTGTCCAAAAAGAACTTCTTAATAGGCTCTCGGAATCTTGAGCCTGCTGACCAGATCCATCGGTCAGATGAACCTTGAAAAGTGAATATTATCCAGAACGGAAGAGATGTCTAAGGAAATGTGAGAAAATGACGCACTTTAATAGACCAAGCGTCAGAA
>JAFUYB010000059.1 GCA_017470735.1 Lachnospiraceae bacterium
CACGCTAAGTCGGGTGCAGAGGGTTCTAAAGGACCCGGTGTATCGAAATTGATTTCCATACACCCGCCATTTTAAGCAGGAAGTTATCAACAAAAGCAAAATAATAAGGGATACGGGCAACGAGTACTTGACACAAACTTACATCAGGAATTAATTGAACATTGTTTCGGCAGATGATATAATATGTTCGCAATGATATTTGAAAGCGCGATATCAAGGAGAAATTTTTGACAAGAACATTTATTGAGTTTCCAAGGTTTACGAAGCAATGGGAAACGCTGGGATTTGATGATGACGCGTTAAGGGGATTACAGGACATCATAATGGATGATCCCGAAGCCGGCGATTTGATCAGGGGAACCGGAGGCGTTAGAAAATTAAGGTTTGCCTTTGTCGGAAAAGGCAAAAGCGGCAGCAGCCGTATCATTTATGTCGATTTCGCTGCGTATGAGTCGGTTTACCTCATAGCCGCATACCAAAAGTCCGACAAAGAGAACTTGACAAAAGAAGAACGCAACGAGATAAAAAAACTTGTTCAGGAATTAAAGCGGTTAGAGCGGGAGGCAAGGAAATGACTATGTTTGAAGAAATCAGGAATGGGCTTTTAAGCGGCATAGAAGCATACAGGAATGGTGAAGAGATGAAGACTGCCATAATTGGAGGCAAAGAATCGTCCGATGGCGATGAAAAGCCTGTCATCGATCGAACGGATTCAGTGGCTTCTACCTCTTAGAAATGCCAATGTGTATCTAAAAATTGAAAAATAGAAATTTTTGATTTTAGCTCCCGATGTAAAGTGTGAAATTGGCTTTACGCCGGGAGTTTTTGTTATGGCAAAGATTGCAATCTACACACAAACCTATAATGCGCAGAGTTTTATCGACGAGACAGTCAAATCCGTGCTGAACCAGACCTTTACGGATTTTGAGTATTTTATAGGTGATGACTGCTCTGCAGACAATACCAGGAAGCATATAAACAAGCTCGCCAAAAGAGATCCGAGGATAAAACCAATTTTCTATCAGGAGGATGACCCCTGTATCGTGTCGGGGCAGAGGTCCGGGAGCCATGTTGCCGCCGGATACCGCCATATGCTTAAAGAATCTGATGCGGAATGGATCTGCCTCCTGGATCATGACGACCTGTATGAGAAGGACTTCCTTCAGGAAATGCTGGATTTTGTAAACGGGCATTCACTTGATGCGGGCTGCTGTGGAACAAGATTTTTTATGGGGAAATTTGCAAATACGGCAGGATTTCGGTCCGTGCCTGACGACTTGGTCATACATGGACAGGGATGGAGCGATTATTTCCCATATTACCATCAGTTCATGAGAACAAACTGGGCGAAACTGTTTTCAAGGGAGGTTTTTGAGCAGGCGGATTTTTCAATATATTATGACGCGAAAATGAGCACCGGAAAGGACACATGCTTTACATTCTCTGCCCTGAAAGGGTGTGAAAGGATCGGTGTCAGCCATAAAATCCTGCACAATTACCGGATGAGCACAACTGGTTCAAGTTATATTCTGCGTGACTCAAGGGTAACTACTGATGCCAGAATGTATCATTACACATTGAATTTTCTGATCCAAAAATCAGGGAGGGTCACAAACAGAAATTTTGAATTCCTGCAGACCGTCCATGCGAATAACCTGCGCGACTGCATTAATGTCATCCTCCGTGCTCCGCAGAATGCCGACAGACTTGATGAAGAGAAAAGGATCCGCTATCTTAACGGACTGTTTTCTATCAATACGAACGCAGACCTGTTCCGGTGCAGAGTCATTCCAGCGGAACTGATGGACAAGCTGCTTGAGCCTGTCAGCAGGTATTTAGATGCCGGAGCGGATGACGCAGCCGATGTTTTAAAACTTAAAGAAATCATTTCGGGGCTGAGAGAGTCCGGAAAAGCATCCGCTGACACGACGAAAGCATTCGCGAGATCTGTGCTGAATCTTATTGGAGATATGCCCCAGGGGCGGATGTCCGACCAGGAATGGTGCAATCTGTTCCGTTGCATATTTACGGACGGGGCATTTGCCGATGCGCTCAGGATCCGTCATGTGAGGGAAGACTTTTATGGCAGCGTCCTCCAGAAATCCGGGGAAATGGATGGGTTACTGAAGAAGAATCGCTATGAGAACTTTGCATTGATGATCCTTTACGGTGCCCGCACCCACAACATATGGCTTTTCCTGGCAGGCTTTTTTGACGGAGAAAACCGCTTCGGATGGGGAGTTTCGACGCTTGCCGGATGGCAAAAGGAGAGGGATTCCTGGTTTGATAAAATTTTCACTGATGTTGACTGGGAATCAGTCTCCGCAAAATGCCCGGATTTTATAATAAAGCTTCTGGAAGGCAGATATGCAAGCGTTATGCATGAAATCCCCGGCATAAACTCTGTGCAATACAGCCAATTCATGCAGAAGGAATGGATAGTCCGGGAAAAGCGTCTGGCAGGCATAAAGAATGCGATGCGGGAAGCATTGGAGCAAGGCGAAAGCATAGATACGCTGATTGCGCAGGCGCTTTCTGTCCGTCTTCTTGACCGTGACGTCGTACAGTATATCCTGTTCAGTGACATCAATGCGGGCAATCGGAACCGGATCACGGATATGGCTTATATGATCCGTTCCGTTTACGGAAGGGACGCCCAGATGCTCTATATGGCATATCTGGCATTTGATTTTCTGGGAAGGGAGGAAAAAGCCCTTGAATGCATCGGACAGGCGGTTGACTGTGCCGATGATGCAAACCGGAGGCAGGAATACATGCAGGAGTTGGAACAACTGAGGAGCAGGATTCTATGAGGGAACAGCAGATTTTGGTCACAAGGACATCGATGCCCGCGATGGAAGAATATATGAAAGAGATAGCTCCCCTCTGGGACAGCCACTGGCTCACAAACATGGGCGTGAAGCACGGCGAGTTTAAAAGCATGCTGGCAGAATACCTTAAGCTCAGCAGCCCTGAAAATCTGGATCTGCTTGTAAACGGGCACATGTCGCTGGAGCTCACGCTGCAGGCCATGGATCTGCAGGGAGAGGTCATTACCACCCCGTTCACGTTTGCCTCCACAACGCATGCCATTGTAAGAAACGGCCTGGAGCCTGTGTTCTGCGACATTGATCCAGTCACATTTACGATGGACTGTTCCAGACTGGAGGGCCTGATTACCGACCGGACCTGCGCAATTCTGCCGGTGCATGTATTCGGTAACATATGCAACATTAGTGAAATCGGGAGGATAGCGAGGAAATACGAGCTGAAGGTGGTTTATGATGCCGCCCATGCTTTCGGCGAAGAAGCGAACGGCACAGGCGTCGGCAATTTCGGCGATGCTTCTATCTTTTCCTTTCATGCGACAAAGGTCTTCAACACCATTGAAGGAGGCGCGTCCTGCTTTCAGGATCCCGAAATGGGAGCCAGGCTTTACGATCTGAAGAACTTCGGCATCCACGGGCCGGATGAAGTGAGTGCCGTGGGGGCAAACGCCAAGATGAACGAGTTCTGCGCGGCAATGGGCATATGCAACCTCAGGCACATTGATGAGGAGATTGAGAAGAGAAAAGCCGTTGATGAGAGGTACCGCCTCCGGCTGGAGGGGATAAACGGCCTGCAGCTGAAATGCATCCAGGCAGAGGTGAAACAGAATTACGCTTATTTTCCCGTGCTGTTCGACGAAGGGGAATTTGGAGCCAGCAGGGCAGAGGTTTTTGCCGCGCTGGAGCGGAGACATGTCTTTGCAAGAAAGTATTTCCATCCGCTCACCAACCGTTTTTCTGCATTCCACGGGAAATACAAGGACGACGAAACGCCAGTGGCAAGGCATGTGAGCCAGAGGATACTGTGCCTTCCCATATATGCGGACCTGGATCTGGAAACAGTGGATGAGATATGTGATGTTGTTGTGAATTTGTCTGCATAGACGGCATCATAAAAGGCACTGACATGACTGATGATTTTTATACTGAATGGTGCATCGGCGGTAGACATAGAGAGCGCATAGAGAAATTTTTGTTTAAATGCGATTCATCATTCAAGCCCGCCTTGTCTGAAAGGGTTGACATAACTCAATATGCAGAAAAAATATCCCGATATGCAGAAACCGTTTTTTTCGTCCATCATGAAAAGGACATTGCGGCATCTTCATTATACTGTAACAGATACCCGGCATACATCACTTCAGTAGCAGTTTTGCCTGATTATACAGGGCAGGGAATAGGGACATCTCTTATTCGAGAGGCAGAACAACACTGTATTCAAAAGAGGCTAAAAAAGATCCGCCTTGAAACATATGGAACAGTATATCTTTTTTATCAAACGCTAGGATATGAAATAGTATTAAGAAGTCAGAAGCTGGTAGTAATGGAAAAAAGCTTATGAACGATGTGCAAATAAGATTATAGAAGAGGGATAATATGACACTGGGGATCATGCAGCCGTATTTGTTTCCGTATCTGGGATATTTTTCTATAGTAGAGAATGTTGACAGATTTGTTTTCTTTGACACGCCACAATACATAAGAAAAGGCTGGATAAACAGAAACCGGATATTGAGCAGCAATAATGAGGCAATTTTTTTTACGGTGCCAGTCCGTAAAGCTGAAAGAAGCACGCAAATAAAGGAAGTTTGCATCAATAACCAGACCAATTGGCCAAAGAAAATAACGGGACAGCTTGGGCGGTATAGCAAGGCTCCGTATTATGATGCAGTTTTTGAGCGGGTTAGTTCAGTAATCAATAATAAAAAGATCCAAAGTATCTGCGATATGGCAATACAGAGTATACGGGTCTGTTCTGATTATATCGGCATTGATACGAAATTCGACATATTTTCCAGGATGGACATGAATCTTCCAAAGGTCAATTCGCCGGACGAATGGGCACTTTATATTACCAAGGCGGCAGGGGGGGATGCTTATATCAATCCACCGGGAGGGGAATCGTTTTTTGATAGAAAAAAATATGAAAGGGAAGGCATAAAACTCTCTTTTTTAAAACAAGTATTTACTGAGTACCAGCAGTTCGGAAACGTATTTTTGCCAGGCTTGTCTATTATCGATGTAATGATGTTCAACAGTCCTGGAGAAATAAAAAAGATGCTGCATAATTATGAGTTGATTTTCTGAAAACATGGAGATAAGCAGATGGAAGAAATCACGCTGAAAAGAACGGTTTTAAATGTCGCAGGCATATGCAATCTTAAATGCAGGCATTGCCTTGCTTTCATCCCTTACTATAAGGAAAAATGGATCATGTCCGCATCGGAAGCAGAGAAGCTGCTGAATATGTATTTTCAGGTAGTGGATAGTGTTGATACATTTACTGTGACCGGAGGGGAGCCGCTTCTGAATCCGGAGGTTACAGATATCCTTTGGAAGGTCTGTAATTACAAAGACAAGATAGTAAAATCCATGGATTTTGTGACAAATAGTTCTCTTGCTTTTCCGGCAGGATTATTGGATTTTTTTGAACAGAACAGAGATCATTGTAAAGTAATATTATCCGACTACGGAAAATCATATTCTGTTCGTTTGAAAGATATCATTCGCGATCTTGAAAATCGGAATATTCCATACAGAATATCAGAATTTGACGGAGATAATTTATATTATGGGGGTTGGATAGATTTTACGAACCATGATTTAAAATGGAAAACCATTGAAGAGCGGGATATTAATTCCAAGAAGTGCATACATTCCACTGGAAAATATTTTGTCATAAACGAAGGATGCTTACACCGATGCTCCCGTTCATATTGGAGAATGAAGAATGGCATTATACCATACACAAAAGGGGAATATGTGGATCTTATGGATGAAAGCGTGCCGTTAGAAGAAAAACGAAAGGATTTACTTGTTATGCTGAACTCCGTTTCCAGCACATCTTGTGCATATTGCGTGGGATTGGCTAATGATGTCCCACGCGTAAAGCCTGCACAACAATTGCAACAGGAGGGATGCCGATGAAAAAAATATTAGTGACAGGATTGTGCACGCTTCATTGGGGACGGCTTCAATATGGAAATATAGGAAATTACTATATAATAGAGCCGCTTTTCCGTTTGCTGCACAAATATAATCCGGATGCCGATATCTTTACCACCTTTCAGATGGATGAAACATTTCAAAAGCGTGAAAATCTAATGATTTTGCCTATGGAGTTGTATTATGCATGGCGTGATGATGATGTTGGGCAGGCGATTCTTGATTATGAGCAGGCAAAGCTGCTGGACAGGAATGATGGCATCAAAGAACTCACGCCATGGAATGAATTGGTCATGGGAATGGATATGGTAATCAACATTTCCGGTGACATGTGGGGTGATAATGCTGAACATGTTGGAAAAGACAGATTTAAAGTGGATTGCTATAAAATGCGTGCAGCCCAGCTAATGAACAAAACATGCATACTGCACGCTGTTACGCCGGGCCCATTTGACAATGCTTGGGATATTGATTTTGTCAAAGAAACTTTTGAAGGTTTTTCTGGAGTATATGTTCGGGAAAAGATCTCTTTAGGGAATCTGAAGAAATGGGGATTTAACACAGACCGGGTATTTTATGCTCCGTGTCCGTCTTTTGTATTTGAGCCAGACAGATGTTATGAAGGCAGCGTAAAATCTATTGTAAAATCAATACGAAAACAGAAGGGATTAGCCATAGGGTTAACATTCGGAGGGTTCAATATGCCTATCGGGCCCTATGATATGTGGCCGAGGGAAGATTCGCAGTATGATTCTTATGTGCAATTGGCGTTGCATATACTGAATCATACAAAGGCATCCATTATTTTATTTTCGCATACTAACGGATTTGAACGGGAACCGGTTTTTCAATTAAAGAACGGGAGAGATTTTGAAATTTTAAAGCAGTTTTTCGAGATAATGATGAAAAAAACAATAAATAATGAAATTGCTCAGCGGATATATCTGATAGACCGTCCGATGCTGCCGGCAAACATGAAGGCATTTATCGGAGACCTGGACCTGCTTATTACTGGCAGGGTACATGCTTCTGTTGCGGCTTTAAGCCAATGCGTTCCGGCAGTTTTTATAGAGTATGACCAGAGAGTTATTCGAAGCGATAAGATGACTGGTTTTTCTGCACAGCTGGGGATGGAAAAATTCGTTTCTTCGCCTGACGATACGGAAAGCCTAATCGCATCAGTTGATATGTGCATCAAATCATTGGGAAAGATAAAAAAGAATATCCAGGAGGTGCTTCCAACTATACAAAATGCAGCCGAGGAAGCTTTCCGGACTATGTGTTTTGCATAAATTATCCATGGGTTAATGTCTTCAGAGAATGTGTTTTTAGTTTTTGTAACCGATTGGGATTGAAGATGGAGGATAAGAGATCATGTTACTTTACAGCTGCCCGATGATCATAAACCAATATCTGAATTTTAATGGCAGGATAGATACCGGGGATGAAGTCCTGACGCTGTGCTGTGAATCCCTGCCGCGGAAAAACGCATGGAGACCCGGGGTATCCATGGCTGGCGAACCGGTGGAAGTGCTTGAACGGTTCCTTGGAATGAGGAACATGGTTATAACTTCATCTTTAAAAGAAGGCGACAGAGCCAAAACCATCACAAAGGATTCATGGCTTGGCTGCAAGCACTGTGCCAACTACCAAAAAGGCGACTGGCAGCCGCAGCTGCAGATAAACTATGTCAATCTGTCCATGTATCCTGCCCCCTGCCAGTGCAAATGCAGTTACTGCGGCGTGTACAGGAAGTGGGAGGACACACAGACCGTAAAGGACGCATACGAGAAACTGTTTGCGGTTCTGGACATGGCCAATGAGAGGGGGATCATATCGGCGAATGCGTCTTGGCAGATTTCAACCGGCGAAATCACCATCCACCCATACAGAAAGCGGATATACGAACTGACGAAAGGAAAAAGCGCCGTGTTTTACACCAATGGTTTTATTTATGACGAAAACATCGGCCGGAACCTGGCGGAAAATCCCAGTTCAGCAATCAATGTATCCATAGATGCCGGCACTCCGGAGACATGGGCAGCCGTGAAAGGAGCGGACAACTTCGAGGATGTCTGCATGAACCTTGCTGAATACCGGAAGAATGCCCTGCAGCCGAGGCAGATTTCGCTGAAATATATTATTTTGCCGGGAATCAATGACAGTGAACAGGATTACCTGTCGCTGATGGACATCATGGATGCATTGGAGACGCCGCATCTTACAATTTCCAGAGACGTAAGGGAAAAATACACGGGAAACAATAAAGGGCATGCAAAGCTGATCAATGCGGCTTCCAGGCTTGCGGCCCACCGCAGACAGAAAGGCATTACGGTTGATATGTTCACTTACCAGCCGCAGGAAAGGGAAGCGATCACGGCAAGGGCGGCACAGCTATGAGCAGGAAACTGGTGAGAAAAAAGGACAGGGATAAGCAATTCGAGGAAGCGCTGCAGAACGAACGGGACTTTCTGCGCTACCTGAACCTGCTGAAACGGGCCATTAACGACTACACGGTACTTGTTTCTTCAGGTGACACGCCGTTCGGGCCATGCTTTACGCCGGATGTATGCAAAGCGTACATGAGAGCGGGGTTCAGCGTCAACCTTTACGGCAGGTTCCGGTGCGTTTATGTTGCTGTTATAGATGAAGGGAAACATGTTTTTGAAAAAATAACCGATACTCCACAGGCAGAATTTATTTCCGTGTCATATGATTTAAAGGGAAACCATATTGAGATGCTGAGCTCCGGCCATGACATGGAACTCGGCGCCAGGGCGGGCATCCAGATAAACGGTCAGGAATACTCGCAGCCCGGATGCGGACTTAATTTTGCCGTTTATGACAAGCAAAGTGACAGAGTGGTTGATACGGTGCATTTCCATACCTACGCTGACAGCATTCTCGCAAAGAGACCACAGGATACGGCAAAGGAACTGATCAAGTATAAAGAAGACCATCCAGGCGTATCCATCGTCCTGTTCACGAGTCCGAGGATCCCGATGAATAATCTTACAGAGGGAGAAAAGTTTATAAGGGAAAACCATGTCACCATCGATGTCATTCTTCACAATCTGGATAAGACAGTTTCTCCGTTGAATCAGTATTACGATACAAAAGGTATAATGGAAGTTCTGTCAATCCCGCCGTCTTATCACGACCAGCGCGGCGTAAGGAGATTTTCCGACTTCAGGAGCAAAAATGTCAATATTGTCGGCGGCCATAGAGTAACATTGAACCAGCCGTCGGATTTTAAGCATACAATCTGGTTCGTGGGAGGCTGCAATATTTTCGGGATAGGGACAGATGATTCCAGGACAATGCCTTCCGTCCTGCAGGCTCTCTTAAATGAGCGCTGTCCGGAAAGGAAAATCATCGTCCAGAACTATGGATTTTTCCTGGCGCAGGGGGACATGCGGGGAATGGAGGAGTTCACCATCCTTGAGTCGCTTCCGGTCAAATCAGGAGACATTGTGATAATGTCCGGGAATAAAGCGGAGGGGCTGTATCATGTGGATGCGTCTGATGTGGTAAATCCGCCTAGAACCTGCGAGGTGTTCTTTGACTTGACCCATCAAGGACCGGACGGCTATCGCCTGATCGCGGAGAGGATATTTGAAGGCCTGAAGGAATTTCATCTGCTTGATGGCAATGTTCCTGAAAAACAACATACGGATCATATGGATTCCAATGATTACGGCTTTACACCGAGCCAGTCAGAAGAACTGGACGCTTTCCGGAAAACGCTGATGGATTTTTACCGGGAAAATTTACAGCCTGTCATCGGTTCTATTGTAATGAACTGCAATCCGTTTACTTTGGGGCACAGACATCTGATAGAAGAGGCCCTGAAGCAGTGTGACTATGTCGTGCTATTTGTAGTGGAGGAGGATAAGTCCTATTTTCCGTTCGGGGACAGGATGAATCTTGTTATAGAGTGTACGAAGGACATTGAAGACAGGGTCGTCATTGTGCCGAGCGGGAAATTCATCATTTCATCCGTTACATTTTCGGAGTATTTCAATAAATCCGAAATACAGGACCATGAAATAGACCCATCCATGGATGTTACCGTGTTTGCCCGTGAAATAGCCCCCTGCATGCATATAACAAAGCGTTTTGCGGGAGAGGAGCCGAATGACAGCATCACGCGGCAGTACAATGAAACGATGGCGCGTATTCTTCCGGAGTACGGGATAGAATTCATTGAGATTCCAAGGGCTGAAGTTGGTGATGAGGCTGTAAGCGCATCACATGTGAGGAAATTGCTCGAAGATAAAGAATTCCAGAAGATCAGATGTCTCGTTCCGGAGGCGACATATGATTATTTGACCGAACGATTCGGATATCAGGAGGACACCCCATGACACCAATCCAGACACCCCCGAGAATAAACAGCACAAACATCCTCTCCGGCATTGACACGGACGGACGCTACACCGTCCATGCCGGACGGAAAGGACAGACCTATCATGTGCTCCCGGCAAATCCGCCGAGCCCGGATGAGATAAAGGAACTGCGGGAGAAAGCGGATCTTTCCCAGAGGGAGTTCGCGGATGCCATCGGGGTATCGGTATCGGCAGTGTCTTCGTGGGAAAATGGGAAAAAGACGCCGGATGGTCTCGCCTGCCGGTATCTGGACATGCTCGAAAGGGACGGCGGACTGATTGGGAGGTATGTGGAAATGGAAGTCTGATTGTATTCACAAAGCATCATTTGCCGGCAGACATACATGTCATTATGCGGTCATGGAGTCGGCAGACATATATGCCAGTCGTGAAGCGGTTACGGGATTCGACAGACAGAAAAGCAGAAAACAGAGCAGGCAGACTATAAAGGGAGAAAGCATGATACCAAGCACCGAGCCATACATCCAGGTAATGAATAAAAAAACTATATACTGGTTCCTTCCAATGAGTCGGTATTCCGCTGACGAGGTGAAGCATATCCGCCAGACATGCGGCATGACGCAGCGGGCATTCGCTGATGTTTTCGGCATTTCCGTAAAGACCCTTGAGGCGTGGGAGCAGGGGATCAACACGCCGGGCAGCGCGGCGGCAAGACTGCTTGACCTGATCGGGTATGATTACGGATTTGCGGCAATGGTGGCGAAGCAGCCTTTAAAAGAATATAACGGCCAAACGGTCAAGGCAGTCCGGAAAATCCTTGGCCTGCCGAGGGAACTGTTCGCATTGGCGATCGGGGTGTCGGAGACCGCCTGCGGGAGCTGGGAGCAGAACAAGAGCACGCCGAACGGACCGGCATCGAGATTGTTATGGCTTCTGGAGAGGGAGCCGGACATACTGGATCTGCTGATGGAGAAGGAGTGTATGCAATGAGATAAGCGTCCATACAGCGGCGGGACGCTTTTGCGGCAGAGGAAACCGTCAGCGGAGATGCTGCGGTGAAAATGGTGGAGTATAAAATAAATGATTTACCAGTCGCTACGATATGTCGATTTGTTTGACATAAGACAAGGTTTTTGTTATATTGTGAAAACATTAGGGGTAGATCTGTTAGGAGTCTAGTACTGTCCAACGAACGAAGTGAGTTGATGATCTTAAAGGACTAGCTTCGCGTCGCAGTATTGGCATACCCGCAGGGAGTTTGCCCTTTAGGGCACAAAATTCCGACAGAGTAAGTCAGATAATAACTGTTGGTATTAGAGGAGAGAAAGATGAGAGCGACAGAAGATTTTTTGAAGGATTTCAAGGCAGATATGCAATCAGGCAGATTGGAAAAGGAATATCTGGAGAATAGTGGTCCACAATTTACAGATCAATTTATTCAAGGGAAGGTAAAGGATTTTGAATCTGTCATGGAAAATGATATTGTTGTGAATATCTTGAACGGAGCAGCAAAAGAGTGAGAGGAATACATAGCCACTCTTCATATGAAGAATTAGTAAATTCATTAGGTGAGTCGTTTGTTTTTGGACTTGCGGAGATGATATATCGTAAAGCAGAAAGCTTTTATCAGCTCAGAGGTTTAAAGGATACTGTGCATTTTGATGAAGAAATATTCAGCAGATGTATGGTAGATATACTATTTGATTTAAAGAGATTAAAGGAGTTTCACGAATTGGAAGAAATTTCTTTTGAGCGTATATTAGCATATTCTGCTGGGTGGATTATTAGAAGACAACCATTTCAAAGAATACGAGGTGTAGTTTATTCAGACAAGAAACAGCAATATTTGAATGAGAAGTTTGCGTTTGTATTGTTAATGGAGTCAATAGATTTGGCAGATGGTAAGAACAAAATAAGGAAAGAAGATGCAAAGCATGTTCAAGAATTAGCAGATCATATTTTTTATCATTTGTGTTATAGAGATGTAGAACCGGAAAATTTAGAATTGATGATATATGCTGTTAATTTTGGGAAGTATATGAAAGAAGAGTTTATATAATAAGAAATATGTGATGACCTGTTTGTAATTGAAAAACTCCCGGTGAAACCGATACGAAAGGTTTGCATCGGGAGTTTTTTTATTATAATATATTTTTTGGAAAATAATCTATAAATGACGGAGTTACTATGAACCTGCCACGCATGATGATCGCAGCGCCGAAAAGCGGCAGTGGAAAGACCATGCTGAGTTGTGTGCTGCTAGAACTGCTGAAAAGTGAAAACAAAAATATATTTTCTGTGAAAGCCGGGCCGGACTATATTGACCCGCTGTTTCACGAAACGGTGCAGGATGTGCGGTGCTTCAATCTGGATACCTTTTTTACGGATCGGCAGGTGACAAGGGAATTATTATATGAAGATATGATAAATGCGAAAGAGAGATCGCGAAAATATAACGCCGTCATCCGTGAGAAGCAGGAATGTGACAAAAGCATAGATAAAGAGGATGCCATTATCCGCAAGAAGCAGGGATGCGGCGAGGGCATGGATAAAGATGCCCCAAAAGAAAATGAATCGCCATTCTGCCTGATGGAAGGCGTGATGGGGCTTTACGATGGGATCGGCGGAGTCGAGCTGCATGGTTCTTCCTATGAACTGGCGCAGTGGACGCGAACGCCGGTGATCCTGGTCGTGGATGCCAAAGGAGCGGGGCGCAGTCTGCTCGCGACAATCGCCGGGATGCAGAAAATGGATACGGATCATCTGATTTCCGGCGTGGTTTTGAACCGTATCAGCGAAGGCTTTTATCCGCGGATAAAGGAGTTAATTGAATCAGAATTAGATATTTGCGTTTTCGGATTTTTGCCGGAGAGGGAGGAGCTGGCGATAGAAAGCCGTTATTTGGGGCTGGTGCTGCCGGATGAGATAGCAAACATCTCAAAGCGCATCAAGGCGGCCGCGGACATTGCGAGGAATAGCATTAATATAGAAGAAATCTGCCGGGTCATGGAGTCGGCAGAGGAAATTTTCAGCGATCAGGATGATAATGGGATAACAAAAAAAGGTATCTCCGCCGGATGCGATCTGCCCCGTGATTTTTTGGCATCAGACGATGCGCATCCCACACTCAACCTCGCCATCGCCAAGGACGAAGCGTTCTGTTTTTATTACCGTGAAAACCTGCGGATGTTTGAGCAGGCGGGCTTCCGGCTGGTGCCATTTTCGCCGATCCGGGATACAGCATTGCCGCAAGGTGCGCATGCGCTTCTGCTGGGAGGGGGCTATCCGGAGCTGCACGCGAAAGCATTATCGGAAAACCATAGGATGCGCGAGAGCATCCGGGAGGCGATCCGGGCAGGCATGCCGACAATTGCGGAATGCGGAGGTTTTTTGTATTTGCATGAGTGGCTGCGTGACAGAGAAGGCGTAAAATATCCGATGTGCGGCGTTGTGCGGGCAGGAGCATTCTATGGCAGGCGCTCGATACGGTTCGGTTATATTATAATAGAAGAAACACGGTCGGACAGAACGGAGGGTGACGCCCAAAATCCCGCATCAGAGGCGGGGCGGCTGCTTTTTAAGAGCCAGTCTGTCCGCGGGCACGAGTTCCATCATTATGAAAGCGAAGACTGCGGCGGGGATCTGACGGCGAAAAAGCCTTATGACGGCCGTACATACCGGACGGGGCATCTTTTTAAAGGGCAGTATTTCGGGTTTCCCCATCTGTATCTGCCGTCCGCGCCTGCATTTGTCCAAACATTCGTAAGGGAGGCGGAAGGTTATGCATACTGAAAACAGCAGCCGCTTTTTTGCCAATACGGCATGCCAATATTATCCCTGCCACAAGGGGGCAGACGAGATCAACTGTCTGTTCTGCTACTGCCCGTTTTACCATAGGAGTGACTGTCCGGGAAATCCGGTTTACAAGCAAAAGGGAGACAGGTTGGTCAAAGCCTGTACCAATTGCATTTTTCCTCATGAAGCTAAAAACTATGGCAGAATCCAAGAAATGATTTCCCAAAACCTTTTGAATGGTCTATAATATATAGAATATACAAAATCAAGGGCAAGCCCGGGGGAACGAGATATGAAGACATCGAAGAGCAGTACAAATACCATGCCAATCGCGATCGGCGGAGCTGTGATCGTAGCCATCATCCTGATTGCGGGGACGATCTGGACCGGACGGAGCGCCAGCCGCGATACGGAAAGTGCCGTCCGGAATGTCAGCCTTTTGTATCTGGATGAGCTGGCAGGCAGGCGGGAGCAGGAGGTGGCATCTACGCTGGAGGATTATATCAGCGATCTGGATGTCGCGCTGGGACTCATGGAAGAAAGCGACCTGAGCAGTACGGAAAGCCTGCAGGCGTACCAGGCGAGGATGAAGCAGCTTTACGGGCTGGAAAAGTTCGCCTTTGTGGATGAAAACGGGCTGATCTACACTTCACGCGGGACGCGGACGGACATCGACCTGTACGACTTTGATTACAAGACCTTGTCCGAACCGGAGATTTCTATTAAAAACGAGAACAGTGACAACAAAAAGGTCATCATCGCCGTGCCGACGGATCATCTGCCGTTTGAAGGGCATGAGCTGTTGGTGTGCTTCATGGAGATTGACATGGAGCATATGCTGGATGTCCTTTCCCTTCAGTCCGATTCCAACAACACCACTTTTTGTAATCTTTACACATCCAAGGGACATTCCCTGACCAATATGGTGCTCGGCGGTCTGGCAAGTGAGGACAATCTGCTGGACGCATTGGAGAATGCGCAGTTTGAGAACGGTTACGACATCGAAACGATGCGCAGTGACTTTGCCGAGGGCAACAGGGGCGTCGTATCCTTTACCTACAACGGGATCCGTGAGACGATGTACTATGTGGGCGTGCGTCAGACGGACTGGATGCTGACTTATCTGATCCGTGAGAGTATCATCAGCGAGCAGATCAGCACGATTTCAGACGGGATCATTCAAAGAAGCCTGATCATGTCGCTGCTTACGGCATCCGTGCTGATTGCCGTGTTTGTGATCCTGTTTATCCAGACGCGGCGCGCTTCCAGCCTTGCCATAGAGCGGGAGACGGCGGAGGTAGCGCAGCAGGAGCTGGAGGAGCGGATCGCGCTGCAGGATGAGCTTTTGGAGCAGGAAAAAGCCAGGGCGCAGCAGGACAGCATGATCACGGCGATGGCATCCGATTACCGGAGTGTCTATTATGTGGATCTGGATACGGACGAGGGCATCTGTTACCGGAGCGACAAGGAGGACAAGAGCATTTCAGACGGCGAACGCTTTGGCTTCAAAGCCGCGTTTGCCGCGTATGCGATGGAATTTGTGGACAAAGAATACCGCGACGGCTTTTTGGATTTCATCAAGCCGGACAATATCCGCGCCGCGCTTCAAAAAGAGCCTCTGATCGCCTACCGCTATCTTCTGCACAAGGGAGACAAGGACAGCTATGAGATGCTGCGGATGGCGAGAGTGAGCCGCTCGGAGGATTCTGAGGATGGCGTCATCCATGCCGTGGGCGTCGGTTTTTCGGATATTGATGCCGAAATGCGCGATTCGATCGCCAAGAACCAGGCGCTCAGCGACGCGTTGGACGCGGCAGAGGACGCGAGCAGGGCAAAGACGGTATTCCTTTCCAATATGAGCCATGAGATCCGCACGCCGATGAACGCGATCATCGGGCTGGACAGCCTTGCGCTGCACGAGCCGGATATCTCAGACAAGACCAAGGATTATTTGGAAAAGATCGGGAATTCGGCGCAGCATCTGCTGAGCCTGATCAATGATATCCTCGATATGTCACGGATCGAGTCGGGGCGTATGACGATCCGCAACGGCGAGTTTGCCGTTTCAAAGTTTTTGGAGCAGATCAATATTATCATCGGCGGGCAGTGCCAGGACAAGGGCTTGGAATATGACTGCCGCGTCAACGGGCATCTGAACGACTACTACATTGGCGACAGCACAAAGCTGCGGCAGGCGCTGATCAATATTTTGGGCAATGCGGTGAAATTCACGCCCAAGGGCGGCAAGGTGGAATTCGGCGTGGAAAAGACGGCTTCTTTTGACGGCAAGTCCACATTGCGGTTTACGATAAAGGATACCGGCATCGGCATGAGCAAGGAGTATCTGCCCAAGCTGTTTGAATCCTTCTCCCAGGAGGATGAGGGCGCGGCAAACAAATACGGCAGCTCCGGGCTCGGCATGGCGATCACCAAGAGCATTGTCGAGATGATGAACGGTTCCATTGAAGTGGACAGTGAAAAGGGCGTGGGTACCACATTTACAGTGACCGTGACACTGCTGGATTCCGACAAGAAAGAAGTCGATACGGAAGCGGATGTGGAAATCCGTCCGCAGGATATGCGGGTGCTGATCGTGGACGACGATCCGGTGGCGTGCGACCACGCGCGGGTTAGTGTAAAATTATCGTTGCCTGAAAGAAGAAGCACAGAACATATATTCTGACAGATATAAAAGGAAGAGAAGGATTGGATCCCACTCTTCCCTATCGGAAAGTTTTCCCTTATTATGTTGGTTTGAGTTAATTA
>JAFUYB010000060.1 GCA_017470735.1 Lachnospiraceae bacterium
CGGTCAAAGGGAAGAAAATCACAGGCTGATATTTATCAGTCCGAAGAATACTTGAATATGCAGGCATAGGCTTGTCCTATCCCGTAAGTCAACTGGATATAAGAATAAGGGAACGAGCCAACGAGTACTTGACACATACTATTTTGTGATTATATCTTCATTTTTCTATAAAAAAATGGTAAAATACATTTTATGCAATTTGGCAGGGAGGTAACAGGAGGATGAAATATTTCGGGACAGACGGCTTTCGCGGAGAGGCGGGGTCGGTACTTTCAGCGGATCACGCTTACCAGATCGGCAGGTATTTGGGCTGGTATTACAACCAGGATCACAAGGGTCGCATTGTGATCGGCAAGGATACCAGACGGTCAAGCTATATGTTTGAGTATGCGCTGGTATCGGGGATCATTGCGTCAGGCTCCAACGCATATCTTTTGCATGTGACGACGACGCCGAGCGTCGCGTATGTGGCGCGGACGGAGGACTTCGACTGCGGCGTGATGATCTCAGCAAGCCACAATCCGTTCTATGACAACGGGATCAAGATCTTAGACGGCAATGGACACAAGATGGCGGCTAAAGTGGAAGAAGCGATTGAGCGCTACATCGACGGGGAGAGCGGCGAGCTGCCGTTCGCGACCGGAGAGGATATCGGGATCGCGACGGATTACGCGATCGGGCGCAACCGCTATATCGGTTATCTGATCTCATTGGCGACGCGGTCTTACAGCGGCAAGCGGATCGGGCTGGACTGCTCGAACGGCAGCAGCTTTACGATCGCCAAGAGCGTGTTTGACGCGCTGGGAGCGAAGACCTATGCGATCCACACCGATCCGAACGGCCTGAATATCAATAAAGACTGCGGTTCGACGCATATCGAAAGCCTGGTTGAACTCGTAAAAGAAAAAGAACTGGATGTCGGTTTTGCCTTTGACGGGGACGCGGACCGCTGTATCGCCGTGGACAATGCGGGGCGCGTGATCGACGGTGATTATATTATTTACATCTGCGGAAAATATTTAAAGAACCGCGGCAAGCTCGACGGCAATCATGTCGTCGTGACGATCATGTCCAACCTGGGGCTGTTCAAGGCATTGGAGCAGGCAGGGATTGAATGCGATGTCACAAAAGTCGGGGACAAATATGTCAACGAAGATATGATGGAGCATGGTTATGTACTTGGCGGTGAGCAGTCGGGGCATATCATCTTTTCCCGTTATGCGACGACCGGGGACGGCATTCTGACCGCGATCATGCTGATGGAGACAATATTAGAGAGCAAGACGGATTTAAAAACCTTGGCAGGCGGCATGCAGAAATATCCGCAGCTTCTGAAAAATATCCGTGTTGAGGATCAGGAAGCGGTGATGGGCAATGAGGCAGTGAAGGCTTGCAAAAAGGACATCGAAGAGCAGCTGGCCGGGGACGGGCGGATACTGCTTCGGGAGAGCGGCACTGAGCCTCTGATCCGCGTGATGGTCGAGGCGGAATCGGATGCGCTGTGCGAGCGCTATGTGGACCGCATGATTGACTGCATTAAGAAAGAGGGTCTGGCGTAGCTTTTACGCCGGCAAGGCTATTTTTTGGAAGGAGAACCGGAATGAAATCCATTCGCAGGCAGATTGCCGAAGAAGTCTGCAAGGTATTTGCGGCGCATGGGCTGGATGAAAGCTATGCAAAGGTGTCGGTGTCCAACCGCCCTGATCTGTGCGACTATCAGTGCAACGGCGCAATGGCGGCGGCAAAGGTGCTTCATAAGGCACCGATCGCGATCGCGGAAGAGATCGTCGCATCTCTTGCGGACTGTCCGTTGCTGGAAGAGGCAGAGGCGGTAAAGCCGGGCTTTATCAATTTAACCGTGGCAAAGGACTTATTGGTTTCGTCTTTGGAAAAGATGGATCACGAAGAGCAGCTGGGCTATGAAAAGACATCCGCGCCAAAGACGGTCATTATGGATTATGGCGGACCGAATGTGGCAAAGCCTTTGCATGTCGGTCATCTGCGGGCTGCGATCATCGGGGAAAGCTTAAAGCGGATCTGGAGGTTTGTCGGCGAGAATGTCATCAGCGACATTCATCTCGGAGACTGGGGCCTGCAGATGGGCCTGATCGTAACAGAGCTTGCCGGGCGTCAGCCGGATCTGGTTTATTTTGATGAGGATTACACCGGGGAGTATCCGAAAGAAGCGCCGTTTACGATCAGCGAGCTCGAAGAGATCTACCCAACGGCTTCCGCGAAGTCCAAAGAGGACAAGGACTATTACAGCCGCGCGCTTGCGGCGACCAAGGAAATGCAGGACGGCAGGCGCGGTTATCAGGCGCTTTTGTCCCATATTATGAATGTATCCGTGACGGATCTTAAGAAAAATTACGACCGGCTTTCGGTCAGCTTTGACCTGTGGAAAGGCGAAGCGGATGCGGCGGAGTACATTCCCGGTATGGTTGAGCAGATGAAGGCGGACGGTTTTGCGTATGTATCTGAGGGGGCTTTGGTCGTGGATGTAGCCGAGGAAGGGGATACGAAAGAGATCCCGCCATGCATGATCCTAAAATCCGATGGAGCGGCACTCTATGACACGACCGATTTAGCGACACTGGTGTGGCGGGAGAGGGATTACCATCCCGATTCAGTCATCTATGTCGTGGACAAGCGCCAGGAGATGCATTTTGTGCAGGTCTTCCGTTGCGCGAAAAAGACAGGCATCGTACCGCAGGAGACGGAGCTTTACTTCCTGGGATTCGGAACGATGAACGGCAAAGACGGAAAGCCGTTTAAGACCCGTGAGGGCGGCGTGATGCGACTGTCTGAGCTGATTTCGGACATCAACGACAAGATGTACGAAAAGATCATCGAGAATCAGACAATGACCGAAGAGGAAGCGCGGCAGACGGCGGAGATCGTCGGCTTGGCGGCGATCAAATACGGAGACTTGTCGAACCAGCCCTCCAAAGATTATGTATTCGATGTAGACCGTTTCACATCCTTTGAAGGCAACACCGGACCGTATATTTTGTATTCGATCGTCCGTATCGGTTCGATCCTGCGTAAATACCACGAAGCAGGAGGCGATGAAACGGCGTATGCGATCCGCACGCCTGAGAACGACAGCGAACGCGATCTGATGCTTCAGACCGTCCGTTTCTCCGAAGCGATCGACGGTGCCTACCGTGAATACGCGCCCAACCGCTTGTGTGCCTATATTTACGAGCTGTGCAACGCCTTCAACCACTTTTACCACGAGACGCGGATTTTGGCAATTGAGGATGAGGAGAAGAAAGGCAGCTATGTGCGGCTGCTTTCGTTGGTGCGGGATGTGCTGTTGACTTCCATAGATTTATTAGGGTTCTCTGCACCGGAGAAGATGTAAGATTTAAATAGTTCGCTCGATGAGCAAACCATTTTATGGGAAAGGAGAAGACGATGACAAAAATAGACATTATTTCCGGCTTCTTGGGGGCTGGGAAAACAACCTTAATCAAAAAGCTTTTGGACGAAGCCTTCAAAGACGAAAAACTCGTCCTGATCGAAAACGAATTCGGCGAAGTCGGCATTGACGGAGGCTTTCTGAAGGACGCAGGGATTGAGATCACTGAAATGAATTCCGGCTGCATCTGCTGTACGCTCGTCGGCGACTTCAACAAGAGTCTGCGCGAGGTGATGGAGCGGTTTTCTCCTGACCGTATCCTGATCGAGCCGTCCGGCGTCGGCAAGCTGTCCGATGTCATGGCATCCGTGATCGATATGGAAAAAGAAGCGGATGTGACCCTCAATGCGCTTGTGACCGTTGTCAATGCGAAAAAAGCGGCGAAGCAGATGAAAGCCTTTGGTGAATTTTTCAACAATCAGATAGAACACGCGACCTGCGTTGTCTTAAGCCGTACACAGGAAGCGACTGCTGAGCAGGTCGAATTCTGCAACGATCTGATCAAAAAGCTGAACGAAAAGGCGACGATCATTACCACGCCATGGGATGAGCTGGACGGCAGCAAGATTCTCGCGTCGATGGAAGGCCGCGACAATCTGGAGATGAAGACGCTGGCGGAGATGCACCACAAAAAGGATGCCGAGGAGCACGAAAAAGAGCATCACCACCATCATGATCATGACGGGGAGCATGGACATCATCACCATGACCACGATGAAGATCATGACCACCACGGGTATGAGGAGCATGGCCATCATCACGGACATGGACATGACGAAGAACACCATGACCATGGACACGACGAAGAAGATCATGACCATCACCACGACCATGGACATGACGAGGAGCATCATGACCACGATCACGGACACCACCATCATCACGGCGAGGGACATCATCACCACCATCATGCCGACGATATTTTTGACACATGGGGACGCGAGACGCCGCATGTCTTTACAAAGGATGTGATCGAAAACGCGCTGCAGCAGTTCAGCGAAGGCGAGGAGTACGGCAATGTGCTGCGTGCCAAGGGCATGGTGCCTTGTGAGGACGGCACCTGGATCTATTATGATTTAGTCGAGGGCGACTATGAGCTGCGTACCGGTGAGGCGGATGTGACCGGAAGGCTGGTCGTGATCGGGACGGATTTGAAAGAAGATAAATTAGCAGAACTGTATGGATTATCCTAAAATTCGGACAGATGTTCACGGGATAGGTTCAACAGCAGGATGGCATTGTAAAAAGGCAGGTGTAGAACACAATGAACAATGAGATACCCGTCTATGTGTTTTTTGGGTTCATGGACAGCGGAAAGACATCCCTGATCCATGAGACGTTATTTGAGAATCAATTTGCGTCAGAGATGAGCAATATTCTGATCATCGCCTGTGAGGACGGAGATGTCGAATACGATGAAGCAGAGCTTGCATCAATCGGCGCAAAGCTGGTGATGATCGAAGAGGAAGAGGATTTTACAGGCGCGAAGCTGAAAGAACTCGATGCGGTCTATCATCCGGAGGCAGTATTTATTGAGTACAATGGCACCTGGGAGGTGGCTCCGCTGTATGAGGCGGACGGACCGGAGGACTGGACGATCGTTCAGGCGCTTTGTACGGTGGACGGAACTACCTTTGAGATGTATATGCTCAATATGCGGACTATGATGGCAGAGCAGATGCACCGCGCGGATGTCGTCATCATCAACCGCTGTACGGACGATACGCCCAAGGCAAAATTCCGCGCGAATGTCAAATCGATCAACCGTCCCGCACAGATCGTCTATGAGCGGACGGACGGCACGATCGATGACAGGGAAGAAGAACTGCCGTTTGATATCAATGCGGATGAGATTGAGATCGCGGACGCGGATTACGCGCTGTGGTTCATGGACTGCATGGATCATCCGAAAAAATACGATGGCAAGACCGTATCGTTTTTGGGACTTGTGTACAATCCCACGGACGGCACAGGCCGTATGAAGCCCGGAACCTTTGTGCCGGGACGGTTTGCGATGACCTGCTGTGTCGAGGACATCCAGTTTTTGGGGATGAAATGTAAGTATAAGGATTCCGCCAATATGCGGCACAAGAGCTGGATTCATTTAAAGGCACGCGTCAAAAATGAATTTGCCAAAGAGTACCGGGGCAAAGGACCGGTTCTGTACCCGGTTTCGGTGGAGCAGGCTGACAAGCCGGAAGATGAGCTGGTCTATTTTTCCTGATGGATCATCATTATTCGTATCATCAAGATGGCGTATGACTTAAAAGAAGCTGCGCCGTATTAAGTTAGGGAATAATAAACATAAAGTGGAGGAAAACAGATATGTATGAAATCACGAGGAAGGAAGCACTTGCCGAAAACATCTTTTTGATGGATGTCAAGGCACCTTGGGTGGCGCGGGCATGTCTGCCGGGACAGTTCGTGATTGCCAAGATTGACGAAGAGGGAGAGCGGATCCCGCTGACGATCTGTGACTATGACCGCGGGGCAGGAACCGTGACGATTGTCGTGCAGACGATCGGCGCTTCAACGGAGCGTATGGATACGCTGCAGCAGGGCGACGGATTTGAGGATTTTGTCGGGCCGCTCGGTCAGGCATCAGAGCTGTGCCTGGAGGAAAATCTCGAAGAGACAAAGCAGAAAAATATCGTGTTTATCGCCGGAGGCCTCGGAACGGCTCCGGTCTATCCGCAGGTCAAATGGCTGCACGAGCACGGCGTGGATGCGACAGTTATTATGGGTTCACGGACAAAGGATTTACTGTTTTATATCGATGAGATGAAGGCTGTCGCCAAAGAGGTGTATGTGACGACCGATGACGGAAGCTTTGGGTTCCACGGCATGGGTACGGATCAGCTTCAGGCATTGTACGATGAGGGCAAGACATTTGACCACTGTGTCGCGATCGGACCGATGATCATGATGAAATTCGTCTGTCTGCTGACGAAGAAGCTGAATCTTCACACGATCGTGTCGATGAATCCGATCATGGTGGACGGTACGGGAATGTGTGGTGCCTGCCGTCTGATCGTGGGCGGAGAAGTGAAATTTGCCTGTGTCGACGGACCGGAGTTTGACGGACATGAGGTGGACTTTGACCTGGCAATGGCACGGATGGCGCAGTACAAGACTGACGAGGGGCGCAAAAAGCTGGAATTTGAAGAAGGCGACACGCACCACGGCGGCTGCGGAAAGTGCGCATAGGGCAGCCGCAGCAACAGAAAATGAATGTGGAGGGAAATAGATTATGGATATGATGACAAGGGTGCCGATTAGCGAGCAGGATCCGAAGGAACGGGCGGGCAATTTCGACGAGGTCTGCCTGGGTTACACCGAAGAAGAAGCGGTTGCCGAGGCACAGCGCTGTCTCAACTGCAAAAAGCCGCTGTGCGTCGGCGGATGTCCGGTATCGATCAACATACCGGCATTTATCCAGGAAGTGAAGAATAAGAATTTCGAGCGGGCGTATGAGATCATCAGTGAATCTTCGGCGCTTCCTGCGGTCTGTGGCCGTGTCTGCCCGCAGGAGACCCAGTGCGAGGGCA
This sequence comes from Lachnospiraceae bacterium, assembly GCA_017470735.1. Classification (GTDB taxonomy): domain Bacteria; phylum Bacillota; class Clostridia; order Lachnospirales; family Lachnospiraceae; genus RGIG4930. The sequence continues at coordinate 6,973 of JAFUYB010000060.1, forward strand.
AATGCGTCCGTGGGATCAAAGGGGATGCCGTTGCCATCGGCAAGCTTGAGCGTTTTGTGGCGGACTGGGCGCGCAAGAACGGTATCAAACCCAAGACGGACACGCCAAAGAACGGACACAAGGTTGCGGTGATCGGTTCCGGTCCTGCAGGACTGACTTGTGCAGGCGACCTGGCGCGGATGGGATATGATGTGACGATCTTTGAAGCGCTGCACAAGACCGGTGGCGTGCTGGTTTATGGTATTCCCGAATTCCGTCTGCCCAAGGATGAGGTCGTGGCGGCCGAAGTGGAGAATGTCCGCGGGCTTGGCGTGAAGATTGAGACCAATGTCATCATTGGTAAATCAGTCACGATTGACGAGCTTTTGAATGAAGAAGGCTTTGAGGCAATCTTCATCGGTTCGGGCGCAGGACTGCCCCGGTTTATGGGAATCCCCGGCGAGCAGGCGAATGGCGTATTTTCCGCGAACGAATTTTTGACAAGAAACAATCTGATGAAATCCTTTAAGGATTACGATACGCCGATTTCCCGCGGAAAAAAAGTCGTCGTTGTCGGCGGCGGTAATGTGGCGATGGATGCGGCGCGTACAGCACTGCGCCTGGGCGCGGAGGTGCATATCGTCTACCGCAGGAGCGAGGCGGAGCTTCCGGCGCGTGCCGAAGAAGTGCATCATGCAAAAGAGGAGGGCATTATTTTCGACCTGCTGCAGAACCCTGTCGAGATCTTAACGGACGACAAGGACTGGGTGCGCGGGATCCGTATCATCAAGATGGAGCTGGGTGAGCCGGATGAGTCCGGACGCCGCAGACCGGTTGAGATTCCGGGCAGCGAGTATGAGATTGCGTGCGATACGGTCATTATGTCGCTGGGCACATCGCCGAATCCTTTGATCTCCGCGACGACAGAAGGCTTAGAGACCAACCGCCGCGGCTGCATTATCGCAAAAGAGGAAAACGGCGAGACATCCAAGACCGGCGTGTATGCGGGCGGTGACGCTGTGACGGGCGCCGCAACCGTGATTTTGGCAATGGGCGCAGGGAAATCTGCCGCGGCAGGAATCGACGAGTATTTCAAGAACCGCTAGGAGTATGGCTTGAACGAGAAAAAAGACAATGTCATTTCTTTTCGTGGAACATCACAATTTCAGATAGGCATCGTCATCTGTGTTATTATTTTCGTGTATGTCCTGTTCCGTCTGCTGTCTTATCTGACCTCGGAGAGTATTACGGTCTACGAGGTCAAAGACGGCACGATCGTAACGGATCACAATTATCGTGCGCTGATCCTTCGCCAGGAGGAGCTGATACACGCGGACATGGATGGCTATGTCTATTATTTTGCGACCTCGGGTGGGCGTGTCGGCGTAAAGTCTTTAATCTACGCGGTTGACGAGACGGGCAGTATCGTCAACGACCTGCTGGCTTCCGGCGGAGGCATGGAAAAGATTTCCGATTCCTCATTTCAGGCGACAGAAAACGCGATGGCGACCTTTGTCGGGGAATACCAGGACAGTGCTTTTCAGAAGACCTATCTGTTTAAAGACCGTCTGCTGGATTCCCTGAATGCGCTGCAGGTGGACGCCCTGATGCACAAGCACCGCAAAGAGATAAAGAAAGCGCAGTCTGAAAATACCTATCATTCCTATTATCCTCCCCATCCCGGGCTGGTGTCCTACATGGTGGACGGAATGGAGGATGTGACAGCGAGTGACTTTAATCCGGTCGTTTTTACCAAAGGGACGAAGGAGAGCAATGTCAAATCCAAGACCCAGATCGATGCAGGAGATGTGGCGTACAAGCTGATCACTTCAGACGATTGGAATATGGTGGTGCCTGTCGACCGTTCTTTGATGGAGGAATTGGGAGATGACCGGAATGTCAAGGTGACCTTTGAATCCGACGGGAACAGCGCGTGGGCATCGGTTTCCTATCTGGAGCGGGATGAGGTGCCGTATCTGGTGCTGTCATTGGATGACTCAATGGAGCGCTATGTGGATCAGCGGTTCGTGAATATCGAACTGATGCTGGAGGAAAAGTCGGGTCTGAAGATTCCCAACTCATCGATTGTGAAAAAGACATTCTTTACGGTTCCGAAATCCTATTTTCTGCAGGGCGACAACACCAAAGAGATGGGCGTGCTTGTGCGGAAAGAGTCAGGCAGGGAAAGTGAATTTGTGATACCGACAATATATAAGGAAACGAAGAAAGCGTATTACATTGATGACGAAACAGTGGCCGAGGGCGATGAGCTGATCTCACCGGATTCACTTGCGACCTACAAGGTCGGCACGACAACAGACGATCTGGACGGCGTGTACAATGTCAACAAGGGGTACGCCGTATTCAAACAGATCGAGCCGATCCAGCGGAATGAGGATTATACGATCATCCGCACCGGGACATCATACGGCCTGGCGCTTTATGACAGGATCGTACTCCAGGGCGATAAGGTTAAAGAGAACGAGATCATCTACAATTAGTGTTTTCTATATGAAATGCAAAAGAAGGCGGCCGTTTTAACTGCATTGGTTTTCCGGTCACCGGAGAGGAGGCAGTCATAATATGTTAAAGGAAGCTTTAGAGCAGGTACAGCAGAATATCCGCAAAGCCTGTGAGCGGGCAGGCAGGGATCCGTCAGAGGTGACGCTGATCGCCGTATCCAAGACCAAGCCAAACGAGGTGCTTCAGGAGGCATATGATGCGGGTGTCCGTGTCTTTGGGGAAAATAAAGTGCAGGAGCTGGTCGGCAAGATGGATTCGCTGCCCGATGATATTCAGTGGCATATGATCGGACATTTACAGCGCAACAAGGTCAAATATATCGCAGGCCGAGTAGCTCTGATCCACTCTGTGGACAGCTTCCGGCTTGCGGAAGAAATAAATATCCAAGCGAAGAAGCGTGGCATAATTATCCCTATTTTGGTTGAAGTTAATATTGGTGAAGAGAGCAGCAAGTTCGGAGTACGCGCCGAAGACACCATTGAGCTGGTGCGTCAGATTGCTGAGTTGGATGGTGTTTCAATCAAAGGATTGATGACAATCGCTCCATATGTTGTGGATTCTGAAGAAAATCGTCCACTTTTCCACAAAATAAAGGAATTAGCTATTGACATTCATAATGAAAACATAGATAATGTATCCATGGGTATTTTGTCCATGGGCATGACAAATGATTACGAAGTGGCAGTTGAAGAAGGAGCCACCATGGTTCGTGTCGGGACGGGTATCTTTGGTGAAAGAAGTTACAACATCTCACACTAGCGGGATGCTGTGCGACACTATTTTATATGATAGGAGAGTGCGACCATGAGTGTATTCGACAAGATGCTGGATGTCATGAAGCTGAACGATGACGAAGAAGAATACTACGATGAGGATTTCGACGAATACGAAGACGAGGTTCCGGAGCGGAAACGGTTCTTCTTTAAAAAGACCGGTACCGATGATATCGAAGAAGAAATGCCGCTATCGGCCGGTTCCGTTGGAAGCCGGAGCGCGACACGGAGCACTTCTTCAAAGATCACGCCGATGCGTTCGTCCAAGCGCAACGGGATTCAGATGGAAGTCTGTGTCATGAAGCCGCAGTCATTTGAAGATGCCCGTGATATTTCCGAGACATTGTTGGCGAATCGGACGGTCATCTTAAATATGGAAGGTTTGGATCTCGCTCTCGCCCAGAGACTGATTGATTTTATATCGGGTTCCTGCTTTGCCATTGACGGAAATCTTCAGCGGATCAGCAATTACATCTTTGTTGTGACTCCGCACTCGGTTGACATTTCGGGTGACCTGCAGGAGATTGTCGATGCATTTGGATTTGCCGGATTGCAGACAGGGTTTTAGGACTGTTTTTTATAGCGGCAGATTTCCGGGATTATTCTCCGATGCAGAATTGTAAAACTGATGATATTGGTATTTGAAGGGCATTTGATTTCGGTGATCATTTGTCCTTTTTCTTTAAAACAGTTTCCGAAACGAGGTGTAAAATGACGAAAATATTACCCGTAAATGTAGATAATAAATTTGCATACAACATTATAGTTTGTCATAATTTTGAAAAAATGCTCGAAAATATAATTGAGATTAAACCGGAGAATGAGCGAAAAATCTGCATTGTGACGGATGAAAATGTCGAAAAGCTGTACGCGAAAACGATTCAAAAGATGCTTTCTGAGTATTATAATGATGTTTTAATATATAGCTTTCCCGCAGGAGAGCAATTTAAGACGACAGAAACCGTTTCCCGTTTATATGAATATTTAATAAATGCGCATTTCGATCGGAAGGATCTTTTGGTCGCGTTGGGCGGAGGAGTAGTCGGCGATATGACCGGCTTTGCCGCAGCGACTTATCTGCGGGGGATCGACTTTGTCCAGATCCCGACGACTTTGCTTTCGCAGGTGGACAGCAGTATCGGCGGAAAGACGGGCGTGGACTTTTTGCAATATAAAAATATGGTCGGAGCATTTTATATGCCCAAGCTGGTCTATATCAACACAGAAGTGCTGGGGACATTGCCGAAGGAGCAGTTCGCGTCGGGGATGGCGGAGGTCATCAAGTACGGACTGATCCAAAGAGCTGATTTCTTCGAAAAGCTGGCGGCGGAGAAGGATGCGGTTCTCGCCATGGAGCCGGATGTGCTGGCGGAGATCATTTACACAAGCTGTGAATGCAAGCGAGAGGTCGTAGAAGAGGATCCGACAGAGCAGGGGATCCGTGCCATCCTGAACTTCGGGCATACGATCGGGCACGCGGTGGAAAAGCTTTCGGAATTTACACTGTTTCACGGGCAGTGTGTCGCGATCGGGATGGTGGCGGCAGCGCTGCTTTCCGTGAAGCGGGGCTATCTGACGGATGAGGATGTGCAGAAGGTGCGGGATATCGTATCGGCATATTCTTTGCCGCAGTCCGCGCCGGGGATGTCCGTGGATGAGGTGCTTGCGGCGACAAAATCCGACAAAAAGATGTCTGGCGGGCATATCCGTTTTATTCTGTTAGAGAATATCGGAAAGGCAGTCATCGATGGGCAGGTCACTGACGACGAGCTGCGTGAAGTGATCGGAAAGGTCGTGAACCAATGAAAAGCCGGATGCGTTTTTTGATTTTTTTTCTGGTCAGTACCGTGCTACTCTGCGCGGTTGATGCCTTTACCAAGCAGCTGGCAGTCCGGCTGCTGCAGGGACGGGACGATGTGGTGCTGATCCCGGGCGCGCTGCAGCTTCATTATCTGGAGAATACAGGAGCCGCGTTCGGGATTCTGCGGGGGCAGATGTGGATATTCTGCGTCTTGACGGTCGTGGTCTGCTTTGGCATCGTCTCAGTGCTGCTGCGCCTGCCGCTGGAACGCAGATTTATGCCGCTTGCGGCAGTACTCATTTTTCTGCTGGCAGGGGCGTTTGGCAATTTTGCTGACCGTATCCGCCTGCACTATGTAGTGGATTTCATCTATTTTTCGCTGATCAATTTTCCGGTATTCAATATTGCCGATATCTATGTGACCTGCAGTGTGTTTGTGCTGATCCTGCTGTTGCTGTTTTACTACAGCGAAGAGGATCTGGAACGGGTGACGGGTAAACGAAAGTGACTTCGATGAAAAAAGAGGATGAGCGCAAGGATCTGGCGGGTGAAGCGATGCAGTGTCATTCGGTTACAAGTGAGGACGAAGGGAAGCGGATCGATAAGTTCTTAAGCGGCCGGTTTTCTGATGTCTCCCGCAATCATCTGCAAAAAATGATCGAACGCGGAGAGATTACGGTAGGCGGCAGTCCGGTGAAGCCGAATTATAAGCTTCGCCTGCAGGATGAGATTCATATCCTGACGGACACAGCCCCGGTACCGGTGGAAATCGTGCCCCAGGACATCCCGCTTTCCATCATTCATGAAGATGATGATATTTTGATCATAGACAAGCCCAAGGGGATGGTTGTACATCCTGCGCCGGGACATCCCGACGGCACGCTGGTGAATGCCATTTTGTTCCACTGCGGCAAGAGGCTGTCGGGCATCAATGGCGAGCTGCGTCCCGGTATCGTCCACCGGATTGACAAGGATACGACAGGCTCCCTGATCGTCTGCAAGAATGACCGTGCCCACCGCAGGATCGCGGAGCAGATTGCCGTGCATTCGATTCAGCGCAGTTATGTCGGGATTGTGCATGGAAATGTAAAAGAGGAGGAGGGTACGGTTGACGCGCCGATCGGGCGCGACCCGAAAAACCGCAAGCGCATGGCGGTTCATGCCCCGCACGGAAAAGAGGCGGTCACGCATTATCATATCTTAAAGCGGTTGAACGGATACACATATCTGCGTTTTGACCTTGAGACCGGACGGACGCACCAGATCCGTGTCCATGCGGCGTCAATCGGGCATCCGCTTTTAGGAGATCAGGTCTACGGTCCGAAAAAATGTCCGTTTCATTTGACGGGGCAGACTTTGCACGCCTGGCGGATCGGATTCATCCACCCATCGACAGACGAGTATGTCGAATACGAAGCCCCTATACCCGGATACATAACAGAGCTGGTGGAAGCATTGGATTTTGCGTAATGCAGGAGCAAGTCAAAGACTTTCCTCCTGCATTTTCTGGATTTCGGGGATGAAGGACAAGATCGGTCGCTCGTCTTTGCCGAGGATGATCCGGTTCACATAATTTTGCGTAACCTTTGCCACCTGTGGTGAGAGGACGAGCACGCCGATCAGGTTGGGAAGCATCATCAGCCCGTTGAAGGTATCGGATATGTCCCAGGCGAGCTGCGCCGTCATGACCGATCCGGCGAGGACGATAATGACGAAAACGATGCGGTAGATGGAAACGCTCTTTTCTCCGAACAGGTAATGGCAGGCAGTACTGCCATAGTGGCTCCAGCCAAGCACTGTGGAGTAGGCAAACAGCAGGATCGCCAGTGCGACAAAGATCGATCCCGCGGGTCCGAACATATTGGAAAAGGCATGGCTGACAAAGGACGAGGAGCCGACTTCTTCCCCGACCGGAGTCAGCTGCCCCGTGGACAGATCGATCACATCCGATGAGAGGATCGTGATTGCCGTCAGCGTACAGACAATGATCGTGTCGGCAAAGACTTCAAAAATGCCCCACATACCCTGGCGCACCGGTTCTTTGACATTGGATGAGGAGTGTACCATGACCGACGAACCAAGACCCGCTTCATTGGAGAAAACGCCCCGTTTGAAGCCCATTTTCATGGTCAGGACGATCCCTGCGCCGAATCCGCCGCCTGCCGCCGCCTTGATCGAAAAAGCGCCTTTAAAGATTGCAGCGAAAATGGCAGGAATCGCAGTGGCATGTGTCAGTATAATGGTAAAGGTTCCGAGAAAGTAAAGGATGACCATGAATGGAACGAGCTTTTCCGTAATCGATGCAACCCGTTTGATCCCGCCGAGGATCACCATTGAAACCGCTATAAAGAGAAAGATGCCGACAGCGATCTCGGGTATGGCGACGCCGACGCTTTTTCCCGCGGCTACGATATTTGACACCATCGAATTTACCTGGCTCATATTTCCGATTCCGAAGGAAGCCAGCAGGCAGAAGCAGGAAAACAGTATGGCGAATACCGCGCCGATCGTTTTACAGCCTTTTTTCGCGCCGAGTCCGTCCTTTAAATAGTACATGGCGCCGCCGTGCCAGGAACCGTCTTCGCCCTTCCGCCGGTAGAGGATGCCGAGCACATTTTCAGAATAATTCGTCATCATGCCAAAGAAAGCGATCAGCCACATCCAGAACACAGAGCCGGGACCGCCGGTTGCGATCGCGCCCGCCACGCCGACGATGTTGCCCGTGCCAACGGTCGCGGCAAGAGCCGTACACAAAGACTGGAACTGGGAGATGCTTTTATCCTGCGTGTGCCCTGTCACATGATCTTCGTGGAAAATGGCTCCCAGCGTGTTGTCGATCCAGTGCCTGAAATGGGTGAGCTGGAAAAATTTTGTCAGGCAGGTCATCAGAACGCCGACGGATCCGAGCAGGATCAGCGCCGGCCAGCCCCACACCAGACTGTTGATGACACCGTTGATTTCAGTGATTTTCTCTATCATATGTTAAAATCTCCTTAAATTTCTTGAATGAACTTGTGCATAACGGATGTTATTATACGAAAGACTGCCGCATTTGGCAAGTATGCAAATTGCGCGGTTTGACCGAAAATGCTAGACAATTATACGGATTTCGGGTATATTTTTATAGACACAGTCATGTTTCAAAAAGGGGATGAATTGGGGGTACATGGCCAAACAGATTTCTATTTCTATCAAGGGGGAAACGAAATGAACGGACCAATCAATGGACAGATGAAACCGGAAGAGACAAAAACACTTTATGATCTGCTGAACAATGCGGGGAAACTTTACGCAGACAAGGTGTTTTTAAAGTATGAGATTGATGAAGTCGTCTATGAAAAGAAATACGGGGAATTTGCTTCCGATGCCAAAAAGGTAGCGAAGTTCATCCAAAAAGAGGGCGAAGCCTGGGGGCATGACCTGCATGTGGCGATGCTCGGGCGCAACAGCTACGAATACCTATGCACCCTGCTGGGTACGGTCAGCGCGGGCGGCGTGGCGATTCCGATGGATACGCAGCTTTCCAAAGAAAATCTGATGGCAAATCTCGAAAAAGCGGATACGGACATTCTGTTTTACGACTGGGAATTCCGTTCACAGGCGTCCTTTATTATGGAACGATGTGATTTCATCCATCAATGTGTCTGCCTGCAGGAGATGGCATACATTGAAAATATCATCAACATCTTCAACGAATACGACGGCAGTGATTTCGTATCATCGGTGACGCCGGAGCAGCTGGCGCTGATCATCTTCACGTCCGGTACGACCGGGGAGTCTAAAGGCGTGATGCTTTCTCATGCCAATGAGATTGACAATACATTCTGCAGTGACAATGAGAATCCCGGCGAGGAAGTGATCCTCGGCATTCTGCCGCCGCACCATGTATTCTGCATCAACAGCGACATCTTTATGGTGATCCGTTACGGCAATATGCTCTGCATCAGCAAGGATTTGAAGCGGATGCTGCAGGATATGCAGCTGTTCGAGCCGACCTTCCTGCGGGCGGTACCGGCGATGCTCAAGGCGATGATCAACCGCGTGACGATCATGCGAACGCAGAATCCGGATATGCCGCTTGACGAGATCAAGAAAAAGGTCTGGGGCGGCAGACTGACAAAGATCGCCAGCGGCGGCGGTTATCTGTCGCCGGATATTGCCAGACGGTTCAAGGATGTCGGCGTCCGGATCGGACAGGGCTATGGCATGAGCGAATGCTCGCCCAAGATCTCCGTGCCGGATTATGACCGGGAGGACAAGATCGAATCCATCGGATTTTTGGTGCGGGGCTGTGAAGTCCGCATCGTGGAAGGAGAGATTCAGGTCAAGAGCCCGTCGGTGATGATGGGCTACTACAAAGATGAGGAAAAGACCAAAGAGACGATCACCGAAGACGGCTGGCTGTGCACCGGTGACTTAGGTTACCTGGATGACGACGGATTTTTGTATCTGACAGGCCGCAAGAAGAATCTGATCATTCTTGCCAACGGTGAGAATGTGTCGCCTGAAGGCATTGAAAATCTCTTCGACCAGGATATGCTCGTGATGGATGTTCTGGTATTCGGGCAGGGAGAAAAGATTGTTGCCGAGATCTATCCGAATTACGAATATGCGCAGGTGCAGGGGATTACGGATATCGAAGGAGAGATTCGCGGGATCGTGGACAAGCACAATCAGGAGCTGCCGACCTATTCGCGGATTGCCGATGTGACGGTCCGTCACGATCCATTTGAAAAGACCTCGTCCAAAAAGATCATCCGCAGCAAGTTCTTTGACGCGCAGGAGAAGGCGGAAGAACACGCGAAAAATATTAAAAAGCCGACTAACGATCTGCAGCAGGAGATTTATGATCTCATCAAACAAGTGCTCGGCAAAGAGGACTTCGGTATTGATGAGGATCTGTTCGAGCAGGGATTGGATTCCCTCGGCAGCTTTATGCTGATCGAGGATTTCGAGTCCAAGCTGGGACGCATCATTTCCTACAATGAGCTGATGTCGGCCACGACTGTGGAAAAGATCGAAGCGGTATTCCTTGACAAAGAGGAAGCGGAGCAGATCGATTACAGCGTCCGCGAGAAGTATCCTCTGACCGCGATGATGAAATATTTCGGATATGTGATCCGGGGCAATACGACGGGCAACCTGCCGTTTACTTTTAAGCTGGCCGACAGCATCGACATGAAGCGGATGCAGCAGGCGATCGCTACGGTTTTGGATGCGCATCCGGGCGTTAAGGCAAAGATCTATCCGGACGAGACCGGATGGCTGGCGCTGTTCCGTGATGACAGCCGCAAAGTGGAGATACCGATCGAGAAGGTTTCCGACGAGGAATGGGAGAAGCTGAAGGACGAGATCCTCGTGCCGTTTGCGTATACGAAAGAGGATGATCTGTTCCATATCCGTCTGTTTGAGACGCCGACGGCAAAATACCTGCTGTTTGATGTATCCCATATCATGGGCGACGGCATGACGATGAACATTTTGCTCGAAGATCTCAACAAGGCGTACTGCGGTGAGCCGATCGAAGAAGAAAAATACACCTTCTTTGAGTACATCATCGACGATCTGCACCGCGAAGAGCAGGGCGTGCGCAAAAAGAATATCCAGTATTACGACCAGCTTTTGAAAGGGCTGCATTTAGAGCGGAGCCTTTTAAACCGAAAGGATGCGGCGGATTTGAGCCAGGAGAGCAATGCGGTCATTTACCGGCGGTTTGATCTGGTCAAAAAGGAAGTGCTCTACTTCTGCAACCGGATGGGCGTATCCGAAAATGTCTTGTTCCTGACGGCATTTAATTATACGGTCGGGCTGTTTTCCGATGAAAAGGATATGTTTACCTGCAGTATCCACAGCGGACGGACGGACGGACGCTGGAGAAGGGTGGCAGGACCGCTGTTTTTGACCTATTTTACCAGATACAATGTGATCCCGCACGAGACGACGGTCGATCTGTTAAAGCGCAGCGGGCGGCAGATCATGGATACGATGAAGGCCGTGATCTCCGTGCCGCGGGAGGGCGAAATGTTTTTCCAGTACCAGGCGGATATCATGCGGATCCCGGAGGTCGGGGACGCGCCCGCGGAGCCGGTGCATCTGCAGCTTGACTCGTTGCCGTTCCACCTGCAGGTGATGACGGACGATGATGGATACTATACGCAGCTGCGTTATTGGAAGAACCGCTTTGACGAGGATCAGCTTCAGATTTTCCTGACCTGTTATGAGAGTGTCTTAAAGGCGATGTCGATGGAAGAGGAACGGTCGGCACGGCGGTTAAAGAAGCACATTCCGCAGGATATGTTCCCTCACCACTATACGGTGGCGGCGGGCGAGCTTGCCGAAGAAAACGGCGCAGACTTCTTTGAGGATACGGATGCGTCTGAAAAGGTGGCAGTGTATGTCATGGATGATCTGTTCAACAAGAAACCGATCGGCGCATGGGGCAGGCTTTACATTTTGGACAAAAAGCCGCTTTCCTGCGTGGACACGGTGCGTCATCCGGAAAAGAGGGGGCAGTTCCTCTATGATACAGGCATTACAGCCCGGATCCTGCCGGACGGACGGATCGATTTTCTGGAGAACAGCGGACGGGTTGTTCTGACGGACGGTTCGCGCGGGCGTCGGTACTATGACCTTGGCGCGCTGGAAAAGACGCTGGCGCCGGTAGGCAATGTCAAGGGCGTGCATGCATACCTTGCTTATGATACGACGATGAATGAGATGCGCCTGGAGATGGATGTGGATACGGCGCAGAATTCGTTTATCAACGAGCTTCGCTCGGTAGCGGGCGAGAGTCTCGGTGAACAAATGGTACCAACCGTTGTCAATCTTCGGATGACGGCGGAGTGAGTGCAAGATACAGGGTATTCTGTTGTACTTTAGATAGGCGTAAAGTATGACAGTCAAAGTCAATGATGAGTCTGGAAAGGAAGGAAAAGATGACGATCAACAAAACGACAGAGGACAGTAAACTGACAATCGCGCTGGAAGGCCGGCTGGATACCGTGACGGCGCCGGAGCTGGAAGCGGCATTAAAGGATTCGCTTTCCGGTGTGACGGATCTGGTATTCGATCTTAGCGCATTAGAGTATATTTCTTCAGCGGGACTGCGCGTGCTGCTTTCCGCGCAGAAGACGATGAACAAGCAGGGCAGCATGGTGGTGCGCGGAGCAAATGAAGACCTGATGGAGATCTTTGATGTAACAGGCTTTGTGGACATCCTGAACATCGAGTAAGCATCAGGCAACCAACTCTTTGCCCCGGTTTTTAGCGGGGTGTTTAGGAGGCGACAGATGGAAGAATTGACACTGGACGCAAAGGTGGAGCATCTGGATCAGGTGCTGGCTTTGGTTGACGGACTGCTTGAAAAGAGAGACTGTCCGATGAAGACGCAGATGCAGATTGATGTGGCGGTAGAAGAGCTGTTTGTGAATATCGCCAATTACGCATACACGCCGCAGACCGGGCAGGCGACCGTGAGGGCAAGGCTTTTGGATGAGCCGTCAGCGATTGAAGTGACGCTGATCGATAGCGGTATGCCATACAACCCGTTGGCGAAAGAGGATCCGGATATTACGCTTCCTGTTGAAGAAAGGCCGATCGGAGGCTTGGGCATCTATATGGTCAAAAAGTCGATGGACAAGGTGCATTACGAACACAAGGACGGCCAGAATGTGCTGACATTTTTAAAATGTCTTTAATTTGAAAAATGCTGCAGGACGAAAGGTTCTGCAGCATTTTTTACTGAACCGGAAGGAAAGCCTGTCTTCAATTATTGGGGTAGAGCTGGCTGACGACGGCGTCCGGCATCTCAAAGTGCTGGTAATCCTTGAGGTCGCTCCAATCGCCGCCCCAGAGGAAGCCCCGTTTGGTAAACAGCTTGTAACACAGATCATCGTGGTCGATCTTGTAGGGGAAATCCTTGCTGCGGTCAAGGTAGGCTCCCGCCGTGACCGGCTCGATGATCTGTTTGCCGTTTACCGTCTTGGTGTACGGGTTGTAGAGCGTATTGATGTCCACGGCAAGTCCCAGACCGTGCTTTGAGACCTTGGTCGTATGTGAGATGAAGCGGAAATTAAATGATGATGAGTTGTTGTCTTCCATCGATTTCTCATCGTCCGCGTCGTATTCATCCACCAGACGGATCTTTTCGATCGGATAATCGTGCTTGTAGAGCTTCTTGAAAATGGTCAGCACATCCTTTGCGATATAGGCGTTCACGATCATTTCGCCTTCGTGTGTTTTTCCGTTCAAATCCTTGTGCAGGACATGCAGATACCGCAGGTCTTCGCGGGGAACGGTGCAGTCCGCTTTGTAGGATTTCCCTTTGATGCGTTTCCAGATGGATTTGTTGATTTTCTTGATATAGAAATTCTTTTTTGCCTTTTTTGAGGAGTCTGATGCGGTCGTCTTTGCCGCAGCCGTTTTTGCTGTTTTCGTTGTGGTTGTTTTTACTGTTTTTCCCGTAGTTGTTTTTTCCGAAGGCATGTTCATTGCTGCAGATACAGCAGCCGTACCCATTTTTCCATAGGCAAAAACTGACAGGATCATCCCGCTAAGCAGCAGGAAAAGTATTGTTCGTTTCATAAATTTTCGATGCTCCTTTTATTCTGATTTTGGAAACGCTTTGGGGAAATTGTAGTATACTCTGTTGTCTGTTTCAAGTTGTTTTTTGACGGAAAATGCTTCTTTTGCTCTTTTAACTATGGTAAAATATCAGAAATATTTTTTGGTTAAGGATATGAAAAGTGGATGTTTTAGCTGAGGAGGATATGGCGAAGTGAAGATCGAGAACAGAAAGGGACAGTCCCTGCCAGAGCAGATCGATAATATGCTACAGCAATTTATCGAACAGAGTGTTGAGTCATATGAGCCGCATATAAAAAAAATAATATTGTTTGGTTCCTATGCCCGTGGAGATTTTCGGGATGATTCTGACATAGACATTATGGTATTGGTGGACTTTCCTCATGAGGAGATCGGGGATCATATGTCGGATCTTTCGGATATATCCTTTAATATCAGTTATAATAATGATTTTATTGAGATAAACCCGGTAATGCAGAATGCAGATTTTTTTAACAAATGGGTAAGGGCATATCCATTTTATAACAATGTGATAAATGAAGGAGTTCAGATCTATGAACATTAAGCTGGATGATGTGGGCGGAGCAAGGGAACTTGCCAAGTACAGAATGGATGTGGCGAAAGAGGATCTTGCTTCTGCAGAAAAGAATTTTGAAGCTGGTGACTTCAGGACGGCAAATAACCGCTCGTATTACGCAATTTATCACGCTATTTCTGCTTGCCTTGCTTTGGAGCATAAGGCATTTAAGTCACATGGACAATGTATTGGTGCTTTTAACAAAGATTACATCCATACAGGTATTTTTCCCGTTGAGTTTGGAAAAAAGATAAAAGAAGCTCAGGATGTACGGCATAGCAGCGATTACGATGATTTTTATATCGTGTCTGTTGAGAGTACAAAAAAGCAGATAGAAAATGCAAAAGACATTGTGGTTGTTATAGATAAATACATACAGTCATTTCGTATGTGAGTATGATAAAGTGTAAGGAAACCGGAGGAGAAATAAAGGAGAAGATATACCGTTTTGTTTATTTTGTATTGACTTTTGCGCTGGGGGGTATAATTTACTACATATTGTGTTTTGGGAACGGTCAACCCACAATTTAAAGGAGTGCGGAGAAAAACGGGCACGGGAGGAATCAGGAAACAGGACAAAAAGAATGTTGCGGAAGTTGACATGTGAACAGCTTCTATAAAAACTTCACAAATGCAAAGAATTCATAGAAAAATATTTGTATCTACAAAGAAAATATGATAATATTTTCGTAAAAGTAAAGATTTGGAGAGATGATCTATGCTGTATTATCATATTTTTGAAAAGGCAAAGGCGTGCGGTTACAACAAGACGGCGTTACAGAAAGCGGCGGGGCTTTCGTCGGCGACGGTGGCGAAAATCGGCAAGAATGAACCGATTCGGATGGATGTGCTGGAGCGGATATGCAAGGTGCTCCGCTGCCAGCCGGGAGAGCTGTTGGAATACATTGCCGATGAGGGCAATCCGCTGTTGGAGCGGCTGAGGGAAGAAGCTGGGATGAATCTGCGCGGCGGGATATATCATCTGACGCAGGTGAAGATGGCGTACAACACCAACCGGATAGAGGGCAGCCGTCTGACCGAAGACCAGACGCGTTACATTTATGAGACAAATATGGTCGGTATCGAGGAGGAACGCGGTACGGTCAATGTGGACGACATTACCGAGACGATCAACCATTTTGCGGCGTTTCATTATCTGCTGGAGGTGGCAGAAGACGATCTGACGGAGGAGATCATCAAAGAGTTTCACCGGATTTTGAAGACCAACACTTCGGACAGCCGGAAGGAGTGGTTTGCGGTCGGCGACTACAAGAAGCGTGTCAATCTGGCGGGGGAGCGGGTGACGACGAAGCCGGAATATGTCGCGGTTGAAATGGCAAAGCTATTGGCGGATTATCGGGTGCAGTCTGAAATTCGCGAAAAGGACATTATTGATTTTCATTACCGTTTTGAGTGTATTCACGCGTTCCAGGACGGCAACGGCAGAGTAGGCAGGCTGATTCTGTTCAAGGAATGTCTGAAGCACAAATTGGTGCCGATGGTGATTGAGGACAGATTCAAGCAGTATTACTACCGGGGACTGAAGGAGTACGAGCGGGAGCCGGGGTATCTGGTGGATACCTGCCTGCACGGGCAGGATGTGTATCGGGGGTATCTGGAGCTGTTTGATATTGCTGGGCTTTAAGTAATGAGGCAATATGTTTCAAAATACATTCACTGCGGAAAACGGCGAGGGTTTGATTGCGCTCACTTCAAGTTTTCCAGGGGAGATCCGGGCGCTGGAGGTACAGTCAGGCAAAGGCTATATCATCCAAAAGGGAGTTTATTTGGCATCGCAGCCGGGTGTGGTACTGGAAACCTATCTTCAGAAAAAGCTGGCTGCCGGACTGTTCGGAGGGGAGGGCTTTGTTATGTCCAGACTCTCTGGCGAGGGAATCGTTTTTTTGGAAATTGACGGCTCCGTGGTGGAATACGATTTGGATGAAGGCGAGCAGATTGTCGTTTCGACAGGGTATGTGGCGGCGATGGATGAAAGCTGTACGATGGAACTTCTTTCCATCAAGGGCGTGAAAAATGTCCTCTTTGGAGGCGAGCATCTTTTCAATACAGTCGTCACGGGACCGGGCAGGGTATTCCTGCAGACGATGCCGCTGATTGGCGTGGCTCACGCATTGCGGCCATATATGCCGTCGGGAGGCGACATCAATATTGATACAAGCGGAGACTGACTGCTCGATGTGAATAGTGACGGTTTGGTATCAATGTGAAAAGATATAAAAACAAGAAAATGGTAATGCAGGGAAGGGACCAGATAAAGTGAAACGAAAATTATTGGCAATGCTTCTGGCAGGTGTGATGGTCGTAGCAGCAGCGTGCGGCGGGACGACGGGAGGACAGGAGAACGCCGCTGTATCCGGAGATGAGACAAACGAAGAATCTGCCGATGAAACAGGGGATGCGGAAAAATCAGATGCGAAGTCGTTGGAAGAACGGCTGGAAATTGAAAAGCCATGGATCAATTCCAACATTCTCGGCACGGTAACGGACGACTATGCGCCGTCAGAGCAGGAGGATTACTATGTGGCGGCAAATCACGACTGGCTTGTGGACGCCGAGCTTCCGGCGGGGTATTCCTCGACCGGAGCTGCGGTCGAATTGATGCTGGAGCGGGACGAACAGATCCAAGGGCTGATGACGGACGATTCGCTGACCGGTCACGATGCCGAACTGATTCAGAATCTGTATGAATTGTGGCTGGACTGGGACAGCCGGAATGCGTTTGATGTAAGTGAGATAACGAAGCACACGGACATCGTGAAAGACATTTCCACGGTGGACGAGCTGTCGGACTATTACAAGAGCGAGGAATGTTTGGATTACGGGAACAGCATTGCAGGTTTTACAATCGGTACGGACAACAAGGATTCTGAGGCGTACAATGTCGAGTTGACTGGGACGGGGCTGTCTCTGGGAGATCCTGCCGAGTATGAGGAAATGACCGAGAACGGCGAGGCAATCAAGAAATACGGTGACGGTATCGCATCCTATATGCTCCAAAAGATCGGTTACAGCGAAGCGGAAGCGACGAGGCTGATGGAGGAAGCATTTGATTTTGAGACAAAGATTGCAAAATATATGATGACGACGGAAGAGCAGTACGATCCGAGCGCGATTGAGAAGATGCACAATCCGATCACGATGGACGAATTGCGGGAGAAATCCAAGGCGTATCCGTATGCTGACATCTTGGAAGCGTGGGGAGCGGGTAGCTCCAAGCTGATGAACCTCGGTGAGCCGGAGTGGCTGGAGGGCTTGAATGAGCTGTATACGGAGGAAAATTTGGAAAGCATCAAGGCGTACATGATCCGCAACATGGCCAGCGGATACATCCGTTTCATTGACGAGGATTCCTACCGCGAATACCAGCGGCTTGACAGGGAGCGCAGCGGCATCACGGAGAGCATGTCGGATGAAAAAACGGCGACAACCTTTGTAAAACAAAACCTTTCCGTTCCCATGGAGAAACTCTATGTATCGCGCTATGTCGCGGATGAGACCAAAGAAGAGGTGACGGAGATCATTGAGAAGTCTATTGAGGTCTATCGTGACATGCTTTCCTCGGAAGACTGGCTTTCCGACGAGACGCGGAAAGAAGCAGTGGAGAAGCTGGATGCCCTGACGCCGTATGTCGCCTATCCGGACAAGTGGTCGGACTACAGCGGGCTGTCCATCGGTACGGCAGAGGATGGGGAAACGCTGCTGTCCGCCTATGAGAAAATTGACGATTTTCTGTGGGAAAAGGATCTTGCCAAGATCAACACAAGGGTTGACCGTGCGAACTGGGCGGGAGATGGGGACATCGATGTGACGGAAGTCAATGCGTATTATGATCCGACAGCGAACGGCATTTATATCATTGCCGGTATTTTGGGCGGCAATTTCTACGATGCGGATATGTCGTATGAGGAAAAGCTCGGCGGCATCGGAGCCGTCGTCGGACACGAGATTTCCCATGCGTTTGATACAAACGGCGCTCAGTACGACAAGGATGGCAATGTCAATGACTGGTGGGGCGAAGAGGATTACAAGGCTTTTCAGGACAGAGCGGACAAGCTGATTGCTTATCTGTCGGACATGGTCGTCGTGGATACCGGAGAGAAGTACAATGGTTCGCTGGTGCAGACAGAGACGATTGCGGATATCGCTGGTCTCAAGGCGATGCTCGCGATTGCGGGAGAGCAGGACGATTTTGATTACGACGCGTTTTTCCGGAGCTATGCAAGGACATGGAAAGATGAGGAGACACGGGAAGCGATGCTTGGCAGGGTCAATTCCGATCCCCATGCGATGGATTACCTGCGGGTCAATGTGATCGTGCAGCAGTTTGATGAATTCAATGATACCTACGGTGTCAAGGAGGACGACAATATGTACCTTGCGCCGGAGGATCGGGTTCTGGTGTGGTAATGCGGGTATGATACCGGAAATTGCCGGAAATGGATGAGCGGCTTTGTTTTAGGAAGGGATTTGTGAATGCATTCAGAAAAAGATCATTCAGGATATGTTTGCGAACCGGTCAGGCTTGCGCGGCAGTCCCTGTGGGGTGAGGAAAATCCGTTTCTGTCCGTTTGCAGGAGCCTTCCGGGTGAAATCATCATTGCTTTTTTGCTCTATTTCCTGCTGCAGAGGATATTGGTGCCGGTCATTGGCTCTTTTGTCGTTAACATGGTGCTTCTTCCGCTGTTCGGTGAAGGGCTGATCGATTTTATGACTCCGGTTCAGGCATGGTTTGAGATCATCATGATAGCCGGCTTTATCGCCTATATGCGTTTTGCGCAGAGAAGGAATTATGCCGCAATGGGTTTTATCCGGAGAAAATGGGCACTTTGGTATGTCATGGGATTTGGGTGCGGTCTGGCGCTTTTTTCTGTCGCGATGTTTCTTTCGGTTGCGCTGTCAGGAGGAAGCATCGTCTATAGCGGAAGTCTGAGCCCTCAGATGTTTTTCGCCGCATTGACAGGATGGATGATACAGGGCATGGCGGAAGAGGTGGATGGCAGAGGCTATATGTTTCTTTCCATAACGAGGAAACACCGGGAATATGTCGGGGTACTGGCATCGGGATTGTTTTTTGGCATGATCCATATCAACAATTCCGGCGCGACGGTTCTGTCTGTTTTAAATACCACACTATGGGGGTTCTTGTTCTGCCTGCTGCTTGTCGTCACAGAGAATATATGGTTCATAGGCGCTCTGCATACAGCATGGAATCTTGCGCAGGGCAATGTCTTTGGCGTGTTAGTATCCGGCAATGATCCGGGAGCCGCCATATTCCGGGCGGAGCTGACCGGAGAAAATGTGCTCCTGACAGGAGGCGCGTATGGAATTGAAGGCAATGCAGTCACTACGGCTGTGGTACTGGTGATGATTGTGGCGGCGCTGCTAATCATTCGTAAGAAAGAAAGGGACAGAGTCTAATAAGTTTGAATAACGAACCGCCATTTGCGTGAAGGCGTTGGGCGCATTTATGAAGCTGGACGAGATTTTTAAGAATGGACATCTTGCAATTAGCGGCAAGCATAGATCACTACTTGCAGTGCTTGCAAATCATGGAATGGATTCCGGGATGCTTTTGCAACAGACCATGGAGGATGACAGAGAGCTTAGATTTGAAATTTGAATCGGGAGACAGGAACGGATCATGAAGAAATTGACCAGGCTGATCATAGCTGAAATATTCATGTTTTTCTTGCTGGCTGCTGTTGTTGTGACCGGACAGTCAGCCCTTACTTTGGGACCGACCGGAGAACAGATCAGGGAGCATTTGGATGATGCGCAAAAGACGGTTGACAAATTCAAAGCGAATGAGAAGACAGCCTCGGAAAGTCTGATCCGTATCCTGCAGTCAAAGGCGGATATTATGGCGTATCTCCTGCGTGAGGAGGAAGGTTCACTGACGAAGAAAGCCCTGTCCGAATATGCTGAGATTCTTGGCGCGGATGCGATTCATGTAGTAAGTACACAGAATGGCCAGATACATATTTCCTCGAAAGGCAGCACCGGAGTGCTTCCGGAAATCAGGGGAACAGGAGCCGAAATTGATGATGAGTCCATGGTTGCCGTGGAATTGAATATTGATGAGGAGACTGAGCTTTTTAACGATTCCATGTCATGGGAGGATGCAATCGTCAATACCATTGTCGGACGGAATGGCTATGTCTTTGTCGCAAGCAAAGAAGACAACCGTGTAGTAGCGCACCCCGATGGTGATCTGGTCGGTACAAAAGCGAAATTCACAGCCGGAGATCCGCAGGATTACACCAACTCCTTCGGTCTGGTCGAAGTCGGAGAGGATGTGCTGTGCGCATCCCTTATAGAGATCAAAAATGAGGATTATTATGATGAATATGTGATCTGCGGTATTCCCGTGACAGAGATTTTCCAGGAAGCTTTTTGGAATATACTGATCTTTCTTTTGGTCTTTTTAGTGATAACCGTTCTGTTTATCTGTTATATTATCTTTTCTTTCGGACAAAATGCCGGGCGGACGGCAGATCCGTTGTTTGGAAGAAAGCTGGTGTTGTACTCGCTGCTTGGCATGGGCATTGTTTTTTTCATCACGATATTTTTGACGAGACTTAATATGGTATCGGATTATTCCGTAAGCTGCAGATCCAGGGCTTTGAACGCGGTTAATACGATGGATGAGTATGAAGAAGATATTGCCAGACTGCAGGAGTTATATAATAAGGAGTATCTGATCAAATGCCGGATGGCGGCAGACATCCTTTCCCATTACAAGGAGCTTAATACAAGAGAAGATCTGCAGCGTATGGCGGAAATTCTCAATGTGGAGGAGATCTATGTTTTTGACCGGAATGGAAAGGTTGCCGTTACAAACTCGCCATATGATCACTTTGAACTTAGCAGAGATAAAAACTCACAGTCGTATGATTTCCGACCGTTATTGGAAGGCGTGGAATATGTGATTCAGGAACCCCGGGAAAATGATGTTTCCGGGGAATGGATGCAGTATATCGGAGTTTCGGTACGGGATGAAAATGATCTGGCAAATGGTTTTGTACAAATAGCCATAGCGCCAAAAGAGTTTCAAAAGATCGTAAAAAGCATCAACTTGTCCGCCAGGCTGAATGAGATCAGCATTGTAAACAGCGGGTTTGCATTTGCCGCTGACGGAGACAGCGGAGAGATTCTTTACGCTCCCAAAAAGCGGTATGTCGGAAAAAATGCCGCGGAGCTCGGAATACTTCCGTCACAGCTTCAGGATGGCTACAACGGGTACATCACGATAAATGATGATCCGTATTTTGCGTCTGTTGAGGAGAACGATAATGGACTGCTGGTATTTGTCGTAATCCCCAAAAGGGATATGCGTTCAGAACAGTGGAAAGCAGCGGTTGTAACAGCGCTTATGACATTGATCTGTATGCTTCTGTTGGTTCGAATCGCCGCATCGGAGGATGGAAAAAGGCAGCAGAAGCCTGTGGCGGAGAAATCGGGAACTGGCACGGATTCTGCGGTGGATTTGGATGATGGAGCGGCAGCCGGGGCTTCTGTTTCTAAGGTTACAGATCGAATAACTGCCGGACTGAAGGTGTTTCAGGATCAATGGCTGGCGGACAAAAGCTCCAAGTCTGAAGAACGCTGGGGCAGGGTTTTTCTCTCTTGGCAGGATCGTTCTCCGGAGGAAAAGGTTTTATCGCTGATAAAGCTGATACTGTTTTGTATCAGTCTTGGAGTTGCCTGGGTGTATTTTTTTGGAGGGGCTGTGCTGCATGCTGATTCGATACTGCTCTATATCATAGAAGGCGATTGGGAGAAAGGAATCAATATATTTGCGGCAACGGCCTGCATTATGATCTTGTGCGTGATCTTCATCGTTGTTGAGATCATAGAACATATTCTGTACACCATCGTTTTGATGTCGGATACAAAGACGGAAACCGTCTGCCATTTGCTAAGAAGTCTGGTGCGGTATGGCGCAGTGATCATAGGTTTGTATTATTGTCTGGCGCAGTTTGGCGTGAATACGAGGACATTGGCGGCATCGGCGGGGATACTCTCTGTGGTGATCGGCTTCGGAGCGCAGGAACTGGTCAAGGATATCATAGCCGGTCTGTTTATTATTTTTGAAGATCAGTTTGCTGTGGGAGATCTGATCATGGTGGACGGATGGCTGGGATATGTGACGGAGATCGGCATCCGGGCAACCAAGGTGTCTTTCTATGATGATGTCAAGTCGTTTAATAACAGTGATATCAGGGGGATCGAGAATTATTCCGTAAAGGACATTGGGTTCTACCAAAAAACTTGTGTCTAAAAATGCCATAAAGCCTTGAAGTTGCTGGGCTGAGGGTCGATTTTCAATGGAACAGCCAGTTTTTGGCAAGAAAGTGTGACCCAATAGCACATCGAAAAAAGGGACAAAAAAG
>JAFUYB010000061.1 GCA_017470735.1 Lachnospiraceae bacterium
AAAGCACAGGGTTACGATACATCCTCATTGGTTAAATGCAACGATAACTGATGTTTGATTCCTATACTCTACCTTGCAAGAGCCGGGAATCTCGACTCTTTGCTTAAAGTCGGCCTAAAACTCTACGTTATTTTCACTCTTCCCTCAGTCAAGTTCAATCTACGCAATAATTATAATGTTTGTTATAGGAACTGTAAATGCCGAAAATTTTGGAAACCCCTTTGGTAATCATAGACAAATTGAACCATGAATTTTGTCTATTTTTTCTAAAATAAGAATGACAGATAAAACTTTTTATGGACTGAAACGGAAAGTAGTGGTATCCTATATAACGAAACTAAACATTACGAAAATAAATAAATAGTAAAATTTCGAAAAGAAAAAGGGAGGGACTGTAATGAAAAAGAAATGGCTGGCGGTATTGTTGTCCATCACACTGGCGGGTACGCTGACTGCATGCGGGGGCAGCGGCAGCGGTTCGTCGTCGGACTCCGGATCGCAGGAGAGCGATGAGGCGATATCTTGTGACCTTACTGTGTGGACGCCGCAGGAGGACCAGGATGAGGAAAACGGCAACTGGATTAAAAGCCAGTGCGAGGCATTTGCCGCGGAGCATGAAAATTGGGACATCCATTTTACCTATGAGGTCTGCGGGGAGAACAACGCCTATCTGACGATAAAGGATGATCCGGAAAAGGCAGCCGATGTCTATCTGTTTGCCGCAGACCAGATTCCGAATCTGGTTTCCGCAAACGCCATTTCTGAGCTGGGAGGAGATACGCTGGAGCAGATCAAAGCGGACAATCCGCAGGAGATCGTGGATGCGGTCACTTTTGAGGATGCGGTCTACGCGGTCCCGTTCACTTCCAACAACTGGTTCATGTTCTACAACAAAAACATTTTCTCCGAAGAGGATGTCAAAAGCCTTGATACGATGCTCGAAAAAGCAAAGGTGGCATTTCCCGTATCTACGAGCTGGTACGGAGGATGCTTTTATCTTTCCAATGGGTGCACGATGTTTGGCGAGGACGGGACAGATGAGGAGGCAGGCATCGATTTCGGCGGTGACAAGGGCGTTCAGGTCACGGATTATCTAGTGGATCTTGCAGCCAATAAAAACTTTGTCAATGACGCAGACGGGGCAGGTATGGCAGGTCTTACGGACGGCTCCATCGGCGCTATCTTTTCAGGAAACTGGGATTATACAAATGCCGCTGAGGCCGTCGGCGGGGAAGAGAATTTAGGGATCGCTGTCCCGCCCGTGATCAACATCAACGGCAGCGACAAGCAGCTTACGCCGCTGGCAAGCGCGAAAGCGATCGGCGTCAATCCAAACTGCGAGTATCCCGAAGTGGCAGTTAAGCTTGCCGCGTATCTGGGCGGAGAGCAGGGACAGACGGCGCACTATGAGATGCGGAATGTGATCCCGTCCATCAAGAGCATTGATGTGTCGGATGACGCAATGGTGACCATACAGCAGCAGACACAGGAATTGTCCCATATCCAGCCGTTGAACAACAGCTTTGGCAATTATTGGACCGCAGTGGAAAATATGGGCAAAGAGATCGTCGCAGGCAATGTGACGCATGACAATGCCGCTGAAAAGACAGAAGACATGAACAAAGCCATCAATTCTACGGTCGTAGAATGACAGCAAGGAAGCGTTGCTTATGAAGACGGAAAAAATAACCATAAAAAATGCATTGACGCATGGCAATGCCGTCACAAAAGCATCCGCTCTTGTGATGGGGATTGGGTGCATTGCGCAAAAGCAGGCCGTAAAAGGAATCATGGCACTGATATTGGAGGCTGCCTATATCCTTTTTATGGTCAATACCGGTCTGGGCAGGCTTGCGGCTTTGCCCGGTCTTGGCAGCGCGGAGCAGGAAAAGGTCTGGAATGAGGCAAAGCAGGTTTATGAGTACACGGCAGGGGACAACTCCCTTTTGATCCTCCTTTACGGGATTGTCACCCTGTTTGTGACAGCGGCCTTCGTCCTTCTGTGGGCAGTTCAGCTGCGGCAGTCCTATTTCCTGCAGGTATCCCTGGAGGAAGGCAGGCATATAAGGACTTTTTCGGAGGATATCGGGGAGCTGTTCAACAGCAATCTCCATATCACATTGATGAGCCTGCCGATGCTGGGGATCATAGTATTCAATATCATTCCGCTTGTGTATATGATATCCATGGCATTTACGAGCTACTCCAAGGAGGGCAACCACCTGATCCTGTTCGACTGGATCGGATTTCAAAATTTTGGGCGTGTGCTGAATCTGGGCGGCAATTTGGGACGGCAGTTCTGGTCCGTGCTGGCATGGACGATCGTATGGGCCGTCGTCGCGACGGTTCTGAATTACATCCTTGGCATGATGCTTGCCATGGTCATTAACCGGAAGGAGACAAAGGCAAAGGCCTTCTGGCGGTTCTGCTTTGTGCTTTCCGTGGCAGTGCCGCAGTTTGTTTCCCTGCTGATCATGCGTACCATGCTCCAGCAGCAGGGCGCGATCAATGTCATATTGCAGAATATGGGACTGATCGATTCGCCGCTGCCGTTTTTCCAAAACGCGATGTGGGCGCGCGTCACAGTCATTGTCGTAAATCTCTGGGTCGGCATCCCGTACACGATCCTCCAGATTACGGGCATATTGCAGAATATCCCCGGGGAGCTGTATGAGGCGGCAAAGATGGACGGAGCCGGACCGGTAACGATTTTCTGGAAGATCACCTTGCCGTACATGCTGTTTGTGACCATGCCTTACCTGATCACGCAGTTTACCGGCAATATCAACAACTTCAATGTCATTTACCTGCTGACCAAAGGCGATCCGACCTCCGTCGGGGACACCGCAGGAAAGACCGACCTGCTTGTGACATGGCTTTACAAGCTGACGGTCGACCAGCAGTATTTCAATATCGGAGCAGTGATTGGCATCCTGACCTTCGTCGTGCTGGCGATCGTGGCGCTGGTGACCTATCGCAATTCGGCATCCTATAAGAACGAGGAGGCGTTTATGTGATGGAATCAAAAAGGAGAATTGTTAATATCTTAATCCATATGCTTTTGGCAGTCCTTGCCTTTATCTGGGTACTGCCGATCATCTGGATCGTACTGACATCGTTTCGGGCAGAAAAAGGCTCCTATGTATCGACCTTTTTCCCGAAAAGCTACACGATAGAGAATTATGTGCGGCTTTTTACCAACCGAAATGTGCTGAATTTTCCGCGCATGTTCGGAAACACATTGGTCATTGCCGTTTTCACATGCCTGATCTCGACCTTTTTCGTGCTGAGCGTGTCCTACTGTCTGTCAAGGCTCCGGTTTAGGCTCAGGAAAGCCTATATGAATATGGCGATGATCCTCGGACTTTTCCCGGGATTTATGTCGATGGTGGCCGTTTACTACATCCTGCGCGCGCTGGGACTGGCGGACGGTGCCATGATCCGCGTCGCGCTGGTACTGGTGTATTCGGCGACGACCGGACTGCAGTTTACGATCGCGAAGGGATTTTTTGATACGATCCCGAGATCCATAGATGAAGCGGCGATCATAGACGGGGCGACACAGTGGCAGTTGTTCACACGCATTACGATTCCGCTGTCAAAGCCTATTATCGTCTATACGGTGCTGACTTCGTTTATCGCGCCGTGGATCGACTTTATCTTTGCGAAAGTCATCTGCCGCGCAAATTCAGATTATTACACGGTAGCGATCGGGCTTTGGAATATGCTCGAAAAAGAGTACATCCATGAATGGTACACATCCTTCGCCGCAGGCGCGGTATGCGTATCCATTCCGATCGCGGTCATCTTTATCTTTCTGCAGCGTTATTATGTGGAAGGGATGGCGGGTGCCGTCAAAGGATGACATGGAGGTGTTGCATGAACGGTTTTACATACAACGATACCTTCGTCGAGGAAGTCGTTGCCAGACGAGACATCCCCTCATGGAAGCCCATCAGGCTTGGGACAAATGTTGTGACATTCCTTCTGGGAGTGATTTTCGTGATCATACTGCCTGCGGTTACGCAAGCTCCGCAGGTCGTTTTCGCGGTTTTACTTTTGTTTTTAGGCTTTGGGCTCCTTTCATACCATTATTCATATTACCTTCAGGTCGAGTTTGAGTATGCGATGACGAATAAAGATTTGGATTTTTTCGTAATATATGCCCAAAAAAAGCGGAAAAACCTGTTGTCTTTTCAAGTCGAGGATATTGTTGTATGTGCACCCTCCATGACAAAATGGGTCCGGCCATATGCGGGAAGCGGGATCAAAACATTTGATTGCACATCCCATAGGGAAGGGACGCCATTTTACACACTGATTTATTTTGACAGAAAAAAAGGGGAAAACAGACGCGTTTTTTTCGAGCCGAAGGAAGCGCTGCTGTCCGCGATGAAAAGACAGGCGCCCCAAAAGATATTCATAACGGAAAATGATGAGTGATTTTACAGCGAGAAGCGAAAGGAGTAAAAATTGGAAGAGAGACTGAAGCATACATTAGAGGAGAAATTCGGCAAGACGATTCAGACGGCGACAGACGGGGAGCTGTTTGAAGCGCTTTTGGTGGAGACCAACAAGGAAATGGAAGGACGCCCCAGGATCAAAGGGAATAAAAAGGTCTATTATATCTCGGCGGAATTTCTGATCGGAAAGCTTTTGTCCAACAACCTGATCAATCTCGGGCTGTTTGACGAGGTGAGAACCTTGCTCAAAGAAAACGGAAGGGACATCGGGGCAATCGAAGAATACGAGCTGGAGCCTTCCCTGGGGAACGGGGGACTGGGGCGTCTCGCTGCGTGTTTTTTGGATTCGATCGCTTCCCTGGGACTTCCCGGGGACGGCATCGGGCTAAACTACCATATGGGACTGTTTGAACAGAAATTTACGGACCGGAAGCAGCATGCCGTAAAGAATCCCTGGATCACGCCGGAGTCCTGGCTCAACAAACGGGATATTTCATTTGAAGTGCCGTTCCGTTCCGGGACAGTCCGTTCCACGCTGTACGATATTGATGTGCCCGGATATGGACGGGAAGGGATCAACTGCCTGCATCTGTTTGACCTCGATTCCGTGGACGACGGACTGGTCGGTGATGACGACATCCGCTTTGACAAGGAGCAGGTTGAAAAGAATCTGACGCTGTTCCTTTATCCTGACGACTCCGACAGACAGGGCGAGCTGCTGCGGATCTACCAGCAGTATTTTATGGTCTCAAATGGAGCGCAGCTCATCTTAAAGGAAATGAAGGACAACGGCTACGGTCTTGCGGAGCTGCCGGAGCATGCGGTCATCCAGATCAATGACACGCATCCGTCCCTGGTCATCCCGGAGATGATCCGTCTTTTGCTGATCGAGGGCTTTACGATGGATGAGGCGATCGATATGGTAAGCCGTACCTGCGCGTACACGAATCACACCATTTTAGCAGAGGCATTGGAAAAATGGCCGATGGATTACCTGGAGGATGCAGTGCCGCATTTGCTGCCCATCATCCATGAGCTTAATAACCGCGTCAACAAGAAATACAACGATCCCGCCGTCGCGATCATCGATGGCGATAACCGGGTCCATATGGCGCACATGGATGTTCACTACGGATACTCCGTCAACGGGGTTGCCGAGCTGCACACTGATATTTTAAAGCAGTCGGAGCTGAACCCGTTTTACCGGCTGTATCCGGAGAAATTCAACAACAAGACCAACGGCATCACATTCCGCAGGTGGCTTCTGCACTGCAATCCGGGGCTTTCGGACTATATCGATGTCCTGATCG
Source organism: Lachnospiraceae bacterium (assembly GCA_017470735.1). Taxonomy (GTDB): domain Bacteria; phylum Bacillota; class Clostridia; order Lachnospirales; family Lachnospiraceae; genus RGIG4930. The sequence goes on from JAFUYB010000061.1 coordinate 5,774, forward strand.
GGGATGAATACAAAAAAGATGCCGCCAAGCTGGAAAAGCTGTTAGATTATAAGGATGATGAAAATGTACTCAGATTATTAAGGGAGATCAAATACCAAAATAAGCTGCAGGCTGCGGCGTATTTGAAGAAGACGCAGGGCATTTCGATCGATCCCGAATCGATCTTTGACATTCAGGTCAAGCGGCTGCATGAGTACAAGCGCCAGCAGATGAATACGCTCTACGCTATCTACAAATACAAAGAGATCAAGGCAGGGCGTCTTCCGAAAACGCCGGTTACGATGCTGTTCGGGGCAAAGGCCGCGCCTGCCTATGTGATCGCGCAGGACATCATTCATCTGATCCTCTGCCTTGAGGAGCTGACCGCCAGCGACCCGGAGGTCGCGCCGTATTTCAAGGTGGTGATGGTGGAGAATTACAATGTCACCAAGGCGGCAAAGCTGATTCCCGCGGCGGATATTTCCGAACAGATTTCTTTGGCGTCCAAGGAGGCATCCGGCACCGGCAATATGAAATTTATGCTCAACGGGGCGGTGACGCTCGGCACGCAGGACGGCGCCAATGTGGAAATTTCGGAGCTGGTGGGCGAAGACAACATCTACATTTTCGGTAAAAAACCGGATGATGTCATCGATCTGTACAAGACCAATGGGTACAACGCCAAAGAGATCTATGAAAAGGATGAGGTGATCCACGATCTTGTGGACTTTATCGTGTCCGATGAACTGGTAAAGATCGGTGACGAGACCTGCCTGAAGCGTCTGCACAAGGAGCTGATCGAAAAGGACTGGTTCATGACGCTTTTGGATGTGCGGGAATACATTGATACCAAGGAGCAGGTCTACGCGGATTATGAAGACAAGACGGCATGGGGCAAAAAATGCCTGACCAATATCGCAAGGGCGGGTTTCTTCTCATCTGACCGGACTATCTTACAGTACAACAATGATATCTGGCATCTTTCATAAGAACGGGTGATGGACATGGAGCGCACGATCAGCGACCGTTACGATGATACCGAATACTTTATCTATCACAATGGCGAAGCACTGCAGGAGAGCAACTATGAGTCTCTGGTTAAATCCTGCCTTGCCTATACGGTGATCTATCTGTTCATTTTGTGCCTGGGGTATTTGATGTTTGACGGGCTGGAGTTTTATCCGGCATACCTTCTGCCGCCTGTCATTCTGGTATTGTGCCGGCGATTGCTGGTCACGCTGCGTGACCGGCTGGACACTTCCTTTCAGAGGGTGCGCGGCATCACATTTGCGTATTATCTTGTCATCAACTTGTGTATCGTGTTTGTGGATGTACACATCCATGAAAAGGAAGGTCTGACTTTTCTGCCGATTTTGTTTTTGCTGCTCCCGATGCTCTATGTGGATTCTTTTCCGGTCGTGTTTGCGATGGAGATGGTCTTTTTCGCAGAAAGCCTTGCGGCAGTCATTGTTATGGGCAGGGGCTTAGAGCAGGTTGCAAAGGACAGTGTAGCCGGCATTGCGTCATTGGCGCTGGCGATGTTCTGTTACTGGGGCGTGCTCAATGCCTTTGCGGAACACAGCCTCAAGGAAAAGAGCTTAAAAGAAGAGGGATCGACGGATCTTCTGACGGGGCTTTTGAATAAAATTTCCTTTGAACGAGAGGCAAAAAAATTCTTATCCAGCAGGGCTCCGGGTGAAAGTGCTGCCTTGCTGATCCTCGATTTTGACAATTTCAAAAGCGTCAACGACAACTATGGACACTTAGCGGGCGACGCGGTTCTCTGCAAATTCGGCTCTATCTTAAAGAGCAATTTTTGGGCGGAGGATATCATCGGCCGTGTCGGAGGGGATGAGTTCATGGTCATGGTGACCGGCAGCCGCTCAGATGAGACGATCGCGAAGCATTGCGATGATGTGCTTCACGAGCTGTATATCACCAGGATCGATGATATCGGCGGTTTTTCCTGCAGCATAGGGGTCGGGACAGACCATGCCCGCTGTGAATTCAAGGAGCTGTATGAGACAGCGGACGCGGCTTTGTATGTGGCAAAAGAAAATGGAAAGGCACAGTATGCGTTCCGGCATACGCAGCAAAGTGGATAAAGCCGTTCATGGCATTCGGGGTCTGGCAATGGCAGTCGTCTTGCGGCAGACCAGGGCAGGATGGAGCAGATTGCGGCTTAAAGGTACATTGTTGATCATGGCGTATAGGATGTAATAGCTGGATTTGCCAAGCATAATCCGATCCTGGCGGATGGTCGTCAGCGGAATCAGAAAGGTCTCGGAGGACGGCAGGTCGTCATACCCGATGACGCTGATATCTTCCGGTACGGAGAAACCGGCCTTTTTGCATTCATTGATGACACCATAGGCAATCAGGTCGCTGCCGCACAGGATCGCCGTGGCACCAAGCTCCAGAAAACGCCGGACATGGGCAGGACTGATTTCCACGACAAAATTGTCAAAGGCAGACAGCTTTGGATCTAAAGAAAGGTGGTGCGCCCGCATGCTCAGCTCATAGGCATGCTGGCGGAACTGCGCGATCATAGACTCCTTGGTGCCGTTTAAAAATGCAATCTTTTCATGTCCGAGGGACACGAGATGGCGGACGGCAAGTTCAATGCCCTCCTCACTGTCCGAACCGACAGAACCGACCATGGGATTTTCTGCCAGATAGTTGTCGAGAAGAATGGTGGGAACATTGGTGTGCTTGATCTCCGGGAGCCAGGGTTCGTCTGTCGTGAAGCCACAGATCAGCGCGCCGCTGAAATTTTGGCCCAGCATGAAAGCATCGTAAGACCGGTTCTTTTGAAACGCGTGGGTGATCGGAATGACTTCGACGCTCCAGCCTTCCTTGAATGCCGCCTGGCGGAAGCCAAGAAGGATATCGTATCCGAAGTCATCCTTCATGTAATAGTCCATGTTTTCGATGAACACACAGAGGTTTTGGTTTTTTGCAGATTTGCCGCGTTTTTTATAACCGAGCTCCACCGCTGTATCGAGGATCTGCTGACGCAGGCTTTCGCTGATGTCAGCGGCACCGTTCAGCCCTTTTGAAACCGTACCCTTGGATATGTGCAAACGGTCGGCAATGTCATTGAGTGTAGCCATAGTCCCCCATCTGTTGTCTGCAGGAAAATAATATGATCAAACCGTAGTATATAGCAATCGGTAAAGGTTTTCAATAGAACGAAACACAACGAAATTATATTTTGGTAAATATTTACAAACCGGATTGGTTCATATTTGTTAGAGTCTGATGAAATTGTATTTTTTAATTGACCAAAGCGGTAAAAGGTAATATAATACATTTCAGCAAAACATTACGAAACATTAATATTGTAAAGTTTTGCAACATGATAGCACAAACGATGATACAGCTGGCAGATTTCAGTCGACTAACAAAAACATGGAAATTGAGAAGCCTTCTTGCTTTTTTTCCTCTTCTCACAGGTGATATCACCGTTTGTGCATTTTTAAACAGAGATCTGCAAACAGAAGCAGCGTATTCACGGATAAAGAAGGGGGACACCGGAGCGGGACAGCGGAACCTAAGGCTCTGGTCATGATCAAATGAAGAATACAGCAGACTGGAAAGCGTTCTACGACGAGAAATTTGAAACAGAATATGGCTATGACGGTACTCTGGGCGCCCTCGTAAATGGGGATGTGACGGAGTTTTTGTTGTGGAGTCCTGTGGCGGAGGCAGTGTTCTTAAGGCTTTATGCGGACAAAGACAGCGCGCAGCCAAAGGAAATCCGCGTGATGGAGCCGTGCGAAAAAGGCGTGTGGACATACACTGCTGAAGAGAATCTGCACGGCGTGTATTATGACTACGAGCTGATGATCGAGGGCAAAAAGACCTGGTCAAATGATCCGTATGCTTATGGCTGCGGAGTCAATGGCAAGCGGGGCATGGTCGTAGACCATAAAAAGGCATCGCCCGAAGGCTGGGAAGAGGATGAGGCCCCGAAACGGCAGAACGAAGACATTATCTATGAGACACATGTCAAGGAATTCTCATGGGACGCGCACGGCGGTTTCCCCGAAGAACACCGCGGAAAATACCTGGCATTTACCGACCGGGACACATCGTTAAACGGGGAAGGGGAATTTCCGACCGGCATTGCCTACCTGCAAAAGCTCGGCGTGACGCATATCCAGCTGATGCCTATTTTTGATTTTGCTTCGGTTGATGAATCGGGAGACGCAGAGCAGTTCAACTGGGGCTACGACCCGCAGAATTTCTTTGTGCCCGAAGGCTCTTACGCAAGCGACCCTTACAACGGGACGGTGCGCATTGTTGAGCTGAAGCGGGCGATACAGTCACTGCACCGCGCGGGGCTTCGCGTGGTAATGGATGTCGTGCTTAACCACACCTGGTCGTTTGACAACAGCCTGCAGCACACGGTTCCGTGGTATTTTTACCGTCAGTACGAAGATGGCAGGCCCTCCGACGGGTCGGGATGCGGCAACGATCTCGCCAGCGAGCGAAAGATGTGCCAGAAATTCATTCAGGACTGCGTGCTGTATTGGGCGAGGGAATACCATATCGACGGTTTCCGTTTTGACCTGATGGGGCTTTTGGACATCGGACTGATCAACGGCATCCGCGAGAAGCTGGATGACATATATGGAAAAGGAGAAAAGCTGCTGTTTGGGGAGCCGTGGGCCGCGGCGCAGACAGCGATTGACTATAAATTCCTGCTGGCGACGAAATTCAATTTTGACCAGCTTGACGAAAATGTCGGCTATTACAGCGATGATATCCGGGACATGGTCAAAGGACAGACCTGGCATCCGAAGGAGAGCGGATTTGTCAATGGCGGCAGGGGATATGAGAAGCAGGTCGTGACAGCATTCAGGGCATTTGACCGGCCGGCATCACAGATCATCAGCTATCTGTCCTGCCACGACAACCAGACACTTTGGGACAAGCTGACCGAGACGACGCGCTATGAGGAGCTGCGCAGGAACGAATACCGTCTGGCAGCGGCACTTTATATGAGTTTCCCGGGCAGGCTTCTGATGCTGTCCGGTGAAGAGTTCTTACGGACGAAGGATGGCTATTCCAATACCTACAACGCGCCGATCTATCTAAACCGTCTCGACTGGGAGGCGACAAAGGCGGAGGCGGAAATGGTGGAGTATTACAAAGGGCTGATCGCCCTGCGCAAACAGCTTCCGTGCTTATATGACAAAGGGCAGAGGACGGACTTTCCGCAGACACCGGTCGCGGAGAATGGGTTGGTCGCTATCCTGCTCGACAACCAGACGGTACACGGCGGCAGCCAATGGGACAGGGTATTTCTCATTTTCAACGGAAAAGAACATCCGTCCGAGGTGGCGCTTCCGAAGGGGGTATGGAAGACCCTCGTGGACAAGAAGAGCAGCTTCCGATGGCTGGAACACGGCAGAAAGCAGTCGGACAGTGTGACGATCGAACCCGTCAGCGCACTGATCCTTGGAAGAACCGAACAGGGGTAAAGGGTGAAATCTTTTCAAAAAGTAAGGATACCGCATGGAATTATTAGCCATTAGCTCGTATTTGGATGCGTTCATGGATCACTACCATGAGGCAGAATACTTTATTTCGACAAAGAAAGAGACGATTAAGGAAACGAATTTTGATATCTTGCGTCGGGCGAGTATGCTTTTATGCTGGCTGTTATTGGCAATGGCCGTGATATTCTGGCTGTTTTTTGACGGCTATTCATTGCGGCCTGTCCAGCTTGTGCCGCCGGTACTGCTGTTCGCGTTTTACAAGCTGACCGAAAAGTATAGACAGAAACTGACCGGCACTTTTGAAACGGTGCGCCTGCTGGCAGCCGCATTCTATCTGTCTGTCGCGCTGATCGTGGCAATATACGATCTGCGGATGCATCCGCATACGGCGGCAGTGTTTCTGCCAATGGTGTTCTTTGCTCTGGCGGCGCTTTATGTGGACAATGTATTTGTGGTTTTGACCATGCAGGTTTTGGTTGTGGCGGAATATGCCGTGGCAGCGATTGCCGTTGGACGGCGGTGGTCACTGATCGTGCAGGATATGACGATCTTTTTGGCGGCAGTGATTGTCGCGATGTTCTGCTACTGGGTGATCCTCGGGATTTACACAGAAGACAGCAGGGAAGAGCGCAGCTTGAAGGAAGAAAGCGCTGTTGACCTGCTGACGGGGCTTTTAAACAAGATGTCCTTTGAGCGGGAAGCAAAACGGTATCTGCGCAGCAGCAGAAACGATGAGTACGGCGCGCTGCTGATCATCGATTTTGACAATTTCAAAAGCATCAATGACGAACATGGGCATCTCGTGGGGGATACGATCCTGAAAAAATTCGGCGATATCCTGACCAAAAACTTCCGTGAATCGGATATCATCGGACGCGTCGGGGGAGACGAATTCATGGTGCTGATGACCGGTGATGTCCCCGACGGGATCATCGCAAAAAAGTGCAGTGACATCCAGCACGAGCTTTACATTTCCAAGGTGGGCGACGCGGGCGGATTTTCCTGCAGCATTGGTGTCGCGGTAAACCACGCAGGCTTTGATTTCAAGTCCATATACCGTCTGGCGGATGACGCGCTGTATGAGGCAAAAGCAAGGGGAAAAGCGCAGTATATTCAGTGGTTTTCGCAGGAAATCAAAAAGCCGGACAAAACGATCGTCTATATCGCGACGCCGGACAAGCAGCTGCGCAGCCGGATCAAGAAGGTTTTAGGGGATGGCTATCTCTTTATGGAATCCGAAAAAGCGTCGAAAGCACTTAATGAGATCAGCCTTTACCAGCAGTATTTGGAAAGCGTGTTTTTTGATTACAATATGCCGGACATGAGCGAATCAGTGCTTCGGAAATATATGAATTCCCGTCCGGTATTTTCACAGATCCCGGTGCATGATGTGGCAAAGGAACTGTAAGAAGACATCCAAAAGAATTTGGACATAAGCAATAGAGCGGGGGGTCGGGAATGAAGACAAAAAAGTTTAAGCTGGGACTGATTGCGAAGATCATGGCTGTTGCGGTCATTTCGATCATCATAACGGCAGCGGTGCTGGTGAGTGTGAGCGTCATGCGTCTGGGCCGGACATACGAGGATCTGATCGTGGAAGAGCTGAAGGCGACAGCGGTGCATTTGGCGGAACAGCTGTCCGACAGCTACAGCGGCGACTGGTGGATCGGCAATGACGGCAATCTGATGAAAGGCGGCAAAAATGTCCAGACCGTCTTTGAGGAGGAGCTGGATGCTTTATATCAGAAAACAGGCATTGACTATACGATATTCTACGGTGATACCCGCTATGTGACAACGATTCAAAAGAAGGACGGATCGGGGAAGCTGGTCGGAACCCAGGCATCGGATACCGTGGTCAAGGAGGTATTGCAGGACGGAAATGAATACGCTGCAACAGATCTGAATATCGAGGGATACGATTATTTCGGTTATTATGTGCCATTGTCAAACGCGGATGGCAGCATTGTCGGCATGTGTTTTACGGGAAGGAACAGTGAAGATGTGCATGCCACTCTTTTTAAGATGACGCTGTCATTGCTTTTAACTGCATTGTTTATTGTTGCCATAGTGATTGCCATCAGCGCATGGATCAACCGTACCGTTTCGGGAGAGATACATGGCGTATCGGAGAGCCTGACTTCTTTGGCGGGCGGAACGCTTGATGCGGGAGTAGATGACAAGATTGTCCGGCGGTCGGACGAGTTGGGCGTGATCGGGCACAGTACCCGTGATCTGATCAGCCGGATCGGCAGCATTATCGGCAAGACAAAAGAAATGTCTACTGAGCTGACGGAATCCGGTGCTGAGCTTGCGCGCAGCAGTGATGACGCATCCCAGGCAGCCACGCAGATTTCAGCTGCGGTGGACGGCATATCCAAGGGTGCCGTATCCCAGGCAGACAGTATCCGTGTCGCAAAGGATGAGACGGATGTTATCGGGGAGAGTGTGGAGCTGATTTCGGAGAATGTCAGTCTGCTGGACGGCTCTTCTGAAAAGATGAGGGTGGACTGTGAGGGAACAAGGGATGCCCTCAATACACTGATCAGCCAGTCAAAGATCGTATTTGAATCCGTCCATACGATCGCAGCGACGATCGACCGGACGAACCAGAGCGCAAAAGCCATTGCGGGATTTACAGACGCGATCAACAGTATTGCGACGCAGACCAATCTTTTGTCGTTGAACGCATCCATCGAAGCGGCCCGGGCAGGGGAAGCCGGAAAGGGCTTCGCGGTGGTCGCCGGCGAGATTTCCGATCTGGCATCGCAGAGCAAGGAAAGCGCAGACAAGATCAATGGGATCGTGGAAGAACTGATGCGGGATGCTGACGAATCTGTCGAAGCCATGCGGAGTTTGTCTGATAATTTTGACCGTCAGGAGCAGCAGCTTGATATGACAAAGGAATCCATGGACCGTATGGCGGAAGGTATCGCAAAGGTCACGCAGTCCTCTCAGGATATTTCCGGAAGCCTGAACGGGCTGCAGGAGGCGAGAAGCACTTTGAACCGGATTATTGCGGATCTTTTAGACATTTCCGGTGAAAACGCGACAGCCACTGAACAGACGAATGCTTCCATGGAAGAACTGTCGTCTACATTCCAGCTGATTAATAGTGACGCGGAGAAGCTGCGTTCGCTAGCCGCGGAATTGACGGAAACGATCAGCTATTTCCACTGATGCCAGGGCGGATGAGTCTTATCATGATTGACGGGACGATTGATGCGTCAATTCCCGCAATGTCGCTCTTATTACGGCTGCGGCGATCAAAAATGTCAGGAAATCTGACACGGGCATCGAATACAGCACGCCGTCCAAGCCGAAAAACATTGGCAGGATGATGGCAAAGCCGACGCCGAATACAAGCTCACGGATCATTGAGATCATCGTGGACGCCAATGCTTTTCCGAGAGCCTGTAAGTATATGAATGTCCCTTTATTGACGGTCGCGAGAACCATCATGCACAAATAGATCCGGAAGGATTTCAATGCGAAATCCGTGTAATAGACACTTTCATTTGCCGCTCCGAAGATGGCGATCAGATGGCGGGGAAAGACCTCGACGATTACGAGGGCAACCGCCCCGACAAGCGCTTCCGTTTTTAACAATTTGATAAACAGCTCCTTTGCCCGGTCGCTGCGTCCCGCACCGATATTGTAGCCGACGATCGGGATGCAGCCTGCCGCCATGCCGACAGCGATCGAGATGACGATCTGGAAGAATTTCATAACGATGCCGACCACCGCCATCGGGATCTGTGCATATTCAACCTGCGAAAAGACCGGATCCATCGCGCCGTATTTGCGGATCATATTGTTGATCGCCGCCATTGCCGCAACAAGAGATATCTGTGACAGGAAGCTTGTAATGCCAAGCGGAAGGAATTCCTTCATCAGATGTCCCGAAAGTGTAAACGATGTCTTTTCCAAAGCAATGGCTTTTGTATGTCTTAAGTACCAGACTGCCATCAAAGCGGTTATGACCTGCCCCGCATCCGTCGCGAGCGCGGCGCCCATCATGCCCCATTTCGCCCCGAAGATCAGGATCGGATCAAAAATGATATTGAAAAATGCCCCTGCCAGCGTAGAAGCCATGGCAAACCGGGGGCTTCCGTCCGAACGGATCACCGGGTTCATCGCCTGTCCGAACATATAAAACGGGATTCCGAGCGTAATGAAAAAGAAATATTCCTTCGACTGCCGGTAAGTTTCCTCGTTGACGGTCGCGCCGAACATCGTAAGGATTGCATCCGAGAATATCAGATACAGGATCAGTATGGCAATGCCCGCTAAAACGGACAGGATGACGGCGTTTCCGACGGTATCCGCGGCATCCTTTTTCCTGCCTTTTCCCAGCAGAATGCTGACATACGCGCATGCGCCGTCGCCGATCATGACCGCGATCGCAAGCGCCACGACCGTCAGCGGGAACACCACCGTATTTGCCGCGTTGCCGTAGGAGCCGAGATAGGTCGCGTTTGCGATAAAAATCTGGTCTACGATATTATACAGCGCCGCCACCAGAAGCGATATGATGCAAGGCACCGCATACATCCGCATCAGTTTTCCGATCGGTTCTTTTTCCAGGAAATCATTTGTCTGTTTGTTCATTACAACACCTCTTTCTGTCATAAAAAAAGAGCAACGATTTGCGCTGGATTTACGCATTTCGCTACTCGCGTGCTATTTATATTACACGAAATCTTTGAAAAAAATCAAGAGTTTTTTCATTTTTGTTCTCATTTATTCCGGCCATTGATCCGATATATATTGTGTTCAAAGATAACAACAGCGCAGAACCCGGGAAAGCGGTTCTGCATAAAGAGGAGAATAAAAATGAAGGGTGCATTTTACAGACAATTACGCAATTATTTGATCACTTTTGAGAGAGACAGAGGAATTTACCATGTCTATTCTCCGGAGGGAACAGAGATCTACCATACATACTCGGCGCTGGATGCCCTGTACACAGTAAGAAACATCTGATTTTCTTATATGTAATCGGCGGGAAAGATGTTGTGTCTCCCGCCAACATTCGAATGCAGGTCAATAGTTTGGCGGATTAGAATAAGCTTCGCAGGGGTGCTCTGGTTGAAGCACACATCAACTATCAGAAAAATGAGTATTTATCCGCTAGATATATGCCAGAATGGCCAGCAGAGGAATTCCTCGCCGGCCATGATTTCTGTTTAATGATATGCTGCGGACAAGCCGCATAACTTCCGGTTTAAACAGTGCCTGTCGGCGCGCTTTCATGCACCGTATGCAGCAGATGATGCGCCCGCTCGCCAAGAGGCTTGCCGAGATAATCATCATACAGCTTTATGATATCCGGATTCTCATGGGAGAAACGCAGCTTCATGTCCTTGTCAAGCGCGTACAGATGCCTGCCGCGGTCAAACCGCTCGTCGCTGTCCGTATGGATCGGCTGGCCGCCTCCGCCGGAGCATCCGTTCGGACACGCCATGATCTCAACAAAATCGTAATGCACACGCCCTTTCAGGATCGCGCGGCACAGCGCGTCCGTGTTGGAAAGCCCGCTCGCCACGGCAACCCGTACCGTCACATCACCGACCTGATAAGTCGCTTCCCTCCAGGGCTTTGCGCCGGATTCATGGTCGCGCACATCTTCAAAGTCAATGACCGTCGGATTCTCTCCGGTCACAAAATAGACCGCGCTCCGCAGTGCCGCCTCCATCACGCCGCCCGTCACGCCGAAGATCACGCCTGCGCCGGAATAATCCGCCATCAGCGAATCGAAATGCCCTTCCGTAACCGTTTCTAAATGGATCTGCTCCATCCGCAAAAGGCGCTCTAACTCCCGTGTCGTCAGTACCACATCCACATCCGGCACGCCGCCGTCTCCCTTCATCGAATCCATCGCGCACTCGTCTTTTTTGGACACGCAGGGCATAATGGATACCGAAAAGATCTTTTCAGGCGATTTGCCGATTTTTTCCGCGAAATAGCTTTTGATGACTGCCCCGAACATCTGCTGCGGGCTTTTTGCCGTGGAAAGCTGGCCTAAAAGCTGCGGATAACGGCTCTTTACAAACCGCACCCATCCGGGGCAGCAGCTTGTGAACATCGGATATTCGGCAAGCTCCCCTGCCGTCAGCCGCTCCACGAATTCATTTGCCTCCTCCATGATCGTCAGATCCGCCGAAAAGCTCGTGTCGAATACATAGTCAAAGCCCATCTGCCGCAGTGCTCCCGCAAGCCGGTCCACCTTCGCCTGCTCCCTCGTCAGACCGCCGTGCTCTCCCCATGCCGCGCGGACGGCCGGCGCGATCTGCACGACGGTTGTCATTTCAGGATCCGCGATGGCGTCAAGCACATCTCCGATATCATCCCGCTCCTTTAACGCTCCGACCGGGCAGTGGACGATGCACTGTCCGCAGAGCGTGCAGTCCGTCTCCGTGACAGCGCGGTTGCCTGATACATCCACACGCGTCCTGCCTCCCGTTGCCGCGAGATCCCAGACATGCATCCCCTGCACCTTGTCGCAGATCTGGATGCATCTCATGCACTTAATGCACTTGTTCGCGTCGCGGATCAGCGGGAACGACGCGTCCCACTGCGCGAGTTTTTCGGAAAGCTGCTGCTTGTGGTACGGATTGTCAAGCAGGTTGAAGTCTTTTGCCAAGGTCTGGAGCTGACAGTTCTCATTGCGCACGCAGGTGTTGCAGCTGTTGTCGTGCTGGCTTAGGATCAGGCGCAAGTTTGTCGTGACGGCATCGCGTACCCGTTTTGTATCCGTCCTTACGACCATGCCCTCCTGCACCTGCGTCTTGCAGGACGCGACCAGCTTCTCATCTCCTTCGACTTCGACACAGCACACACGGCAGGCACCGATGTCATTGATGCCCTTTAAATAGCACAGATGCGGGATCGAAATCCCGGCTCCCGCCGATGCTTCCAGTATCGTCATTTCCTCCGGTACGGTGATGTCCCGTCCATTGATCTTCATATTTACCATTCCATCACCCTGCCTTTCCGGAAGCTTCCGAATCCAAACTGGTCACACCGCAGGCAGCGGGAGCATTCCTGCGCCGCCTCCTCATCGGTCATGCCGGCGCTGACCAGGCTGAAATTGTTTACAATATCCCCAATGTCATTTGTCCGCAGGTTCACCCGCCCGCAAGGCGGGAAATTCGCGCGCACCGGCTGCGGGATTTCCACCTCTGATGAAATTTTGTGGTCGAATCCCAGGAAATCATCGATGTTGTCCGCCGCAACCTTTCCCGCTGCGACAGCCAGAATGACGGTCGCCGGTCCCGAAACGGCATCTCCTCCGGCAAATACATTCCCGCTGCCGGGGACAAAGCTGGAACGCTCCGCCTTGAATGCGCCTCTGCGCGTTTCCATGCCGCTTTCCTCAAACGGATGGCTGTGGATCGACTGCCCGATCGCCACCACGATGTAATCGCAGGCAATGCGCACCGGCTGGGTATCCGCATTGCTGACGGAAGGACGGCCGTCGCTTCCTACCGCGCCAATGATCTGCGGACGCACCCAAAGTGCTGATACCTTGCCGTCCCCATCCTTTTCGATATGATCCGGAGCGTACAGAGTCAGGATATTTCCGCCTTCTGCCTGTGCCTCTTCGATCTCTTCCGACAGCGCGGTCATGTCCGCGATCCGCCTGCGGTAGACGCACTTGACATCCGCCGCTCCCAGCCGGAGAGCTGTCCTTGTCGCATCCATCGCGACATTTCCTCCGCCGACCACGCAGACTCTCTTGCCTGCCAGATCCGGTCTGTGCCCTTCACCCACCTGCCGGAGCATGGAAACGGCAGGCACGACATTCCTGGCGTCTTCGCCGTCAATGCCGAGCTTGCGGTCATCGTGCGCCCCGATGGAAAGGTAAATGGCGTCATATTCCTTTTTTAATTCCTCCACGCCGATGTCTTCCCCGACATTCACGCCGGTCTTTACTTTTATGCCCGTCTTTAATATGAAATCGATATCGTTGTCCAGCACGCTCTGCGGCAGACGGTAGTCAGGTATACCGTACCGCAGCATCCCGCCCAGCCGGTCCCTCTGCTCATATACCGTCACGGCATGTCCCATCAGTGACAGATAATATGCCGCCGTCAGTCCGCCCGGACCTCCGCCGACGACTGCCACTGTTTTACCGGTCGGTTCCGCCTGCGAAAGCTCTGCCTGCTCTGTGGCATGATCCACTGCGTACCGCTTGATGCCGCAGATATTGACCGCGTCATCCACCATATGGCGGCGGCAGCTCTTTTCGCACGGATGCTCGCACACATAGCCGCAGACGGAAGGGAACGGGTTGTCCTTGCGGATCAGCGCGACCGCGTCCGCATTGCGCCCTTCTTTGATCAGCGCGACATACCCCGGCACATCCACATGCGCCGGGCAGCTTGCCATGCACGGTATCGACTGTTCCACGCCGTACAAGCAGTTTCCGTGTGTCGCGTGGTTTAAGAAATCGTCGCGGAATCCAAGCACGCCGACATGCACCAGCCGCGCCGCCTCAAAGCCGATGGCGCAGTCCGCGGTATCCATAATGTGCGCCGCAGTCTGTCCGATCAGGTCAATCGTCGCCTCGTCAGCCGCTCCGTCAAGCACATCTTCTATCAGATCTGCAAGCTGTCCGAGCCCGATCCTGCACGGCGTGCATTTGCCGCAGCTCTGCGCGTGGCAGACACGCAGGAAATTCAGTGTCATGTCCACCGGGCACAAGCCCTTGGGCGATGAGGTGATCCGCCGTGCGATGTCGCGGTACAGTCCCTCGATTACCTTTTCGCCCTCGCGCGGCTTTTCGATCTGTAATCGTTCCATGCAATTCCCCCTGTCTATTTCAATCCTTCCGTCGCCTTGGCGAGTATCCGCATCTGCGCCATCGTCTGCGCCTCGGTCACGAGCGGCTGCGCACCGTTGATGACCGTCTCGTACAGCGCATCGTAGAACCGTCCGTTGTCGCCTTCCACCGTTTCGACTGATTCTTCATGGTAATGCCCGTCCTCATCATAATAGGTCAGCGTCCCGAAATTCGCGGGCGTGTCCAGCCCAAAATCCGCATGGTCAGGCAGATAAAATTTCTTTAAGTCCGCTTCCTGCTTATCCTTCTCTGCTTTGACGAACATCCCCCTCCGTCCGTACACGACAAAGCTCGGCCGCTCCTTCGCGCGGAAGTAGCTGGACTTAATCGACACCTTCAGTCCGCCCGGCATCACATCGTATTTATCCGTCCCTTTATCGTAGAAGAAATCCAGATCAAAATAATCGTTCATCCGCCCTTCGCCTAAAAGCTGCCGCACATCATAGGTGATGTGGTCAGGCTCGCCGAAGTACGACAGTACCTGATCCGCCGTGTGGCAGGCGTGGTTGTAAATGTATGATTCGTCTTTGGAATAATGGTCAACGCCCTCGGGCACTTCGGGACGGTAATAATCGTAATGCATTTCCACTTCCGCCAGTTCGCCCAGCTTGCCCGATTCAATGACTGCCTGCGTCGTCAAAAAATCGCTGTCAAAACGGCGGTTCTGGTATCCCTGTATCATCACGCCCTTTTCTTTTGCCAAATCGAACAGCTCCTGCGATTCTTCCACAGTCTGCGTGAACGGCTTTTCAAGTACGACATTCTTGCCCGCTTCAAGCACCTGCTTTGCCACGGAATAATGCGCCTGCGACGGCGTGGTAATGACCACCACATCGATCTCGGGATCGCCGAGCAGGTCGTCCAGATTGTCCGTGTAGTTCACGCCGTCCCACCGAGCCCAATCATCCCGCAGTGTTCGGGCATAAACTGTTTTAACCCTGATCGTATCCTTCCTGCGGATCAAAAACGGCAGGTGATAACGATTGGTGCTTTTTCCGTTGCCGTAATAACCGATTACTAATTGTCTGCTCATGTTGTTCTCCTTTCCATTTGGTATAGCCATCTCATTTTCACTCTTTTTCATCTGCCGGATCAAGCTTCGAAATTAACAATTCCCTTTCACCTGAATTGAATTTTCTGTATACTGCATCACTTCAAATTTATTACCGTCTGGATCATGCAGCCACATCTGATAGGTTTCCGACGGACCTTTGGAAATATCTGTATCCAGCTCGATCCCCCTTTCTAAAAGCTCGTCCCTGGTCTTATAAATATCATCTACAAGAAGTGCAAAATGCGAATAATCCTTGTGAGAATTCCATTTTGTATGGGGCTCTTGCGTCTCATCCGCCGGAAATAGCTCGATGAACTGTCCGGGGGCGATCTCAATATAAATATTAAATATGCGCTCCGGATCGATCTTTGCGATTGCCTGCATTTGCGGCCTGTCACCTCGTATTCTATAAAATTTCGTAAGCTTTTACAATATGATCATTCATTATTTTTGATTCCAGCAGTCCCTTTTTTTAACATTCCATTTAGAAGAAGGGAGATGAAAAATCCTCCCGCAAAGGATATTGCAGCAGAGACGACACCAAAGACCAGATTGCGTGTGGTGCTGCCACTAAATGCCAGAAGTCCAAAAATGTTAGAGGAAGACAACGCGTAGCTGCCAACTCCCATCAGGCTGGCAAAAAATCCCGCTATGCCATTCCCAGCTAAAAGCGCCGCAAAGAATTTTTTGTTCGCGGCCAAAACAGCGAATGCAAGGGCAACTCCCATCGCCGCATAGTGCTGCAAATTATCCGCTACAAAGCAGACATCCTCATGTCCAACCGTAAGGAACGTTGTGAGCGCAAGCATTGCCACCGGCATGTGCATTCCAACGGCAACCAGAAGCGGCCATACAAAGCAGACAATACCCACTCCTATCGGTCCCAGATATTGCGGAATCGCGACAAAAATCCCTGCAATCGCTGTAGCGATAATATTTCCTGCCGGCGCGAGAATACATAATCCAACAGGTAACATGACAAGCAATGTCAAAAAGTGTGCCAACATAAATTTTAACATTTCTGGCAGATATTTCTGAAAGAACTTATCCACATAAGACATGATCCATACACAAAGAAGCACCGGAACAATCGAGCTTGAATAATCAACCAGCTTCATTGGCATCCCGTATACGGTAAAGGCTTTTTCTGAATTCACAAGCTCTATCAAAGTAGGGTGCAACAGAATGCCGCCCATTGTCATTCCCAGAGGTATGCTTATACCAAAATATTTCGCGCTTGTATAGCCCACCAAAATTGGCAAGAAATAAAACGGCACATCACCGACAAAAGTGAACAGCGTATAAAGATTTCCTGACTCCGGAACCATGTTAAAAATAGTCGGTCCCAGCAGCGTACACATGAGCTTGAACATACTCGCGCAGACGATGATCGGAAGCAAAGGCTGCACACAATTCGACATAGCATCCACTATTTTATTGGGAATATCCTTGAAGGAAAATGGCTTTTTCTCTGCCTGCACGTCTGCGTTTTCGCTTTTGGGTTCGTCCGCTGCCGAATCCTGCTCCAGCCCCGCGATCTGACAGAATTCCTTGCATACCGAGCCGGCTTCCTGCCCAATGATGCACTGAAGCTGCGGGCTTATCAGGTTTACCCCAAGAACGCCCTTTACCTGCTTTAATGCCTCAAGATCTGCTTTGTCCGGATTGTGGACAAAAGGTTCGGAAAAAGTAAAAATATTTCTATTTTTGATGAACTTTATTACCGGAATTTATCATTATCTTTCTTTTTGTAGGGAATAATCCTTATACATAAGAGCGTAAAGGAGATTTAAAATATATTGGAAGACCATCTAGGAATAAAAGGTCGCAATCTTAGCATCCTTTTCCATATCAGGCACGGTAATGCAATAATGGCAGTACCGGGCAATAAAGCAATCCGGATTGCCGGTCAGTACGATAACCTTTACATTCTTATGGAGCAGTTCGCGCATGCATGTATCAAAGGATTCCCACTTGCCGCTATAGGTAATGAAAAAGGCGCAGTCCTCGTAAGTCATCTGTTTGCTGATCGGATACTGTTCCATATTTTCTGACGCCAGGATAGGAAAGATATTGATTTTTATACATTTATTGATGAAAGAGCGAATCGTAAGCTGGGTATCCCCTATGCCAAACATAAATGTCCGCTGTGAACTTCTGATTATTTTTGCTATATCATCCAGAACCTGTACGTCCAGCCTGGAATGAACTATATCCATACATTCCTTAAAAAGAGAGTACATATTCTGCGCGATCCGATCTGCCGGTTCATTGATCTGGAACGGAAAAGAGTAATCAATACTGTTGGAGATCAGCTTTTGGTTTTCAGCTTCTTTTACGAAGGCTATTTTAAAATCCCTGAAGCCAGAAAACCTAATCCTCGCGACGCCCAACCTTAAATCCCATATAATCATAGGATACACTTCCTGCTGATATTCTTCAATGGAAAAATATCTCCTGTTTCCCTCGTCCTACACCGTCACGCCCTCCACAAAGCTCGCCCACAGACTGTCGTCAAACTCCGCCACCATGTCCCCGATTCCCCGTAAAGTGTGGATAAAATTGTCCAGCACCTCGCCTGTTGCCGCTGTTATGGTCTTTGTGGCTGATATGGTTTTGGGATGGGAAACATACAATTATGATGCTCCTGAATTTCCGCCGATGTTCGCCAGATTTTGCTTGTGTCTGATGAAAGAATCATTGTAGCGGCACTTCTCAGGCTTATCGGTATTCCTTTGGAACACATGTGCTGGTTTTCTGTGTATCGGTTGATAAAACCGTATTCTGAAAAGTATGCGCATACATACAGAGCGGGCATTATAGGATCGGTAGTCATAGACAAACGGACAGGGGAATATCACACGATTGAGGAGACCGAAGCCCCGTCACCGTTGCGGATCGTTAAGGAGATTCCGGCGGGTGCCGTGTCGCTGCAATATGATGAGGATGAGTTTCTTCATGTCAATTTTGAGGGCGAGAAGGCGGATCTGAAGCAGGTGATGGAGATGTATCGGAAGTATATGAGCGGGAGATAGCCTCCGCTTAACCTATATACTCAAAATCCTTCTTCTTAATCTGTTTCAGTATATCCTTGCGCAACTGCTTTCTTGAGTGAAAGAGGAGCATTTCTGATTTTGTGAGGGTATTTAGCTCATAGTGCTTTTCTAATGTAGCAATTGTACATAATAGATCGGCTGCCTGAAACAATCTGTAATCTTTAGGAGAAACATTTCGTAATTCATGTGATGTTAATTCTGCGGCAAACACAGTATTTAGCAATCTTGTGATCTGCTTCTGACCTTTATCGTAATAAATGATAACATTGTCAAACGATTCGAAGTAATTGAGATTTTGCCTTAAAAAGAACGAGATATCCTTGGATATTCTTGCTTCAAGCTTGAACTCGTCCTCGTAGTGACGTTTTTCGTAGAAAAAGGTTTTATAGCGAATATCGCATTTTAATGCAAAGTAATACAGATGCATGAAAATAGCACGTCGATCGTTCGGCTCCATATTTTCATAGGGAGGCTCACGGCGTATTAACGGAGCAGTATGTATTGCGGAATTATCGAAGCCAGTGTTATGAAGATAATCATCTAACTTGACCAATTCGTTCGAGATATCTGCGGACTGGTCGTGTATGACAATTGTTACGACGTAATAAGGGGAATGTTTCTTAAATTCGCCAAAATCTCCGCTTTCATCACAGAAAATGCTTAATTCGCTCAATTTTTATCTCCTAAAATAAAAAACGGCGGAGAGTCTCCCCGCCAAAATCGGTTGGACCAGGGTCTTTCGACCAGCCCAAATCATCATTATAGTAGCATCTTTCATAGAGAAAATCAAGATTTTTATAAAACTTCCTCCCAGATATTCGGTGAAAAAAGCTTCCATTCCCTTGACTATGCTTTCTACTATGAAAATGTCAGGCAAAACGTCGGACTGCGGGTAGACCGGTACTTAAACAAAGGATCCTGTATTTCCGGTCGGAAGGCACAGAATGAAACGGTGACTGAACTCATTGCGGATATCATAAGAGCTCTCTTAAGGCTTTCCTATCAGCCTGATCGCTGAGAGCATATCATCCCTCTTCAATATTCCGATACCCCTGTAATGCGCCGAAATACCCCACAGCGCGTTTACTTAATGTCGCTCGTTCTCATTGTCAAAACATTCACAAAATCTCGCCGCAAATGACCTTGGCTCATTGTTAATATACAAGTGCTCTGTACTTCCGTAAGTATTGATCCGAAAGCTCGCGTAACCCTTCCTTCTCTCTTCTGTTGCCAGGACGGTAACAGAACCCGGCGCAGCCACCATTCCATGCCACAGTATCATCGGAGATACATGGAGTAGATAGCTGATCAGCACAACAGAAACCCCATAGTGCGTAAAGAACACTATAGTATCGTTATCAGGCCGGTTTGCAAGAAACAAATTCCCGCTCCGTTCATATCCGTGGACCTTAAGGAACTCCTCAAAGCATCCGGTGACCCGTGCATACTCTGCCCCTACCATTCCGGCTTCCATAGCAGGATGTGTCATCCACTTATCATAATCATAGAAAGCAGGATACCTCGTCCAGTCAGATGGCATCCAGTCCCATGGGATCGAAAGCATCCCCTCCGGCTTATCAGGTCTTTGGATGGGTGCCACAAACTCCCGGAGCCAATGAACAACCCCGGGGCAGAGCCCTCTTCGCGCTTCGCATCTGCGGCTCCTTCGTCGCCTTGACGCTCACTGCGCTCGACTTTTGACGCGGTCATTCGCTTCGCTCATTGCGTCAAAAGCGGGGTATCGTAAATTCTCTGTCTCAACCGCTACATTATCTCAAAAATGTTCATCTGTCCTTCTATTTCAGCTCTGTGCATCTTCCGATACTCATATCCCTGATTCTTAACATAGTTTGCCCTGTCTAAAAATTCCTTTAGTATATCTTCGTCTTCTTGTCTGCGAAAATGAATTGCTGTATAATCAACGCAGGAAGTAAATACATTTATAGCTGAACATGGTTTAAGGATATTTTGCGGGGGATTATTATGACACCTTCAAAGCTGGGATTTGGTTTCATGAGATTGCCGACTCTTGAAAACGGAAGTATCGACATCGAACAGGTTAAAAAGATGACCGATATTTTCATTGCTTCAGGGATGAATTATTTTGATACGGCCTTTGTTTATGACGATGGGGATTCGGAAAGGGCCATTAAGGAGGCTTTGGTTGACAGGTATCCCAGAGACCGGTTTTTACTTGCGACCAAGCTTTGCGCCTGGGAGCAGGCCCCTGATGAAGAGAGTGCAAAGCAGCAGTTTTTTACAAGCCTAAAGCGGACGGGCGCGGGATATTTTGATTACTATCTGCTGCATGCTATCCAGGTGGATAATTATCACAAGTACGATGAATACGGGATCTGGGATTTTGTAAAGGAGCAGAAGGAAAAGGGCCTTATAAGACACTGGGGATTTTCCTTTCATGCTTCCCATAAGCTGCTTGAAGAACTTCTCACAAAGCATCCGGATGCGGAATTCGTGCAGCTTCAGCTGAATTACGCGGATTGGGAGAATCCTGCCGTTGAAGCCCGGGAGTGCTATGAGACTGCGAGAAAGCACAACAAGCCGATCATTGTAATGGAGCCTGTCAAGGGAGGAACCCTTGTAAAGCTTCCGCCAAAGCCACAGGAAATAATAAGGAAAGCATCGGAAAAAGCGTCCAATGCTTCATGGGCAATACGCTTCTGCGCATCGCTTGAAGGCGTGATGACGGTATTATCCGGAATGAGCGACATCTCACAGATGGAAGATAATCTCTCCTATATGAGGGATTTTGTTCCGCTTAACGAAGACGAAAAAGAAACGATCAGGAAGATGCAGGAGGCGCTTAAGGAGATCCCATCCATCCCCTGTACGGCATGCCGCTATTGCGTAGCCGGATGTCCAAAGCATATTGCCATTCCCGATATATTTGAGGCCATGAATATGCATATGGAATGGAATAACGATGAACTTGCGGCGGAATTATACGAAGAGGCTTTGGAAAACGGCGGCAAAGCTTCGGACTGCATAAAATGCAGACACTGTGAGAGGGCATGTCCGCAGCAGATAAAGATAACCCGCCTCTTAGAGGAAAGCGCCGGTTTATTTGAGTCCGGTTATACCGGTTAACGAAAATCAATGCTGATTTTCGTTAACCGTATAAAGCGATGCGCACAGAGATTTCTCATCCGTTCATCAGGCAAAATGGAAAGCAAAGGATCAGGTTTTTAACAGCTCCTGAGCTCATTCCTTAGAATTCAAAAAACCCGAGTGTCTTAAGCATCTCTATTGTTTTTTTCAGATAATCCATATCGATTATGGACCATTTGAAGCCAAGCCTGTATAGCGCTTTTATAGTAAATTCATTTCCGGTCCCGTTTTCGATACGGAGGGCATCATCATCCAGCCTGTAGTTAATAAGGGGAGCCACAAACTGATTGTGTCCGTCATCAGAGACCGCCTCCTTAAGTTTCCTGTCAAAGTCATCCTCTTCGATCACGTTTATTTCAAATCCGCTTTCCCGAAGCGCACAGATGATATCGCCCATTTCGATACTGTGAGAATTATATGCATGAAATACCGTAAATCTCCTGTCCGTTCCCGCAAGAAGTATCACGGCCCTTGCCACCTCATCTATCGGGGACAATTCATCCGTCCAGTCCATCTTCTGTACAGGAAAGCTCTTCATAAAAACATACGATTTCAGTGTATTCATGAAGTTGTTTGTATGGAAATTGATCTGGAACTCCCCATCCACATGTCTGCTCATAAGATTACCCAGACGGATCACCTTGGCATCAAGTTTGCCGGATGCGACAGCTTTAAGAACATGCTTTTCCGCAAGATACTTTGAATAAACATACCGGTTGGATTCGACCTCCTGCCCCATCTCAAGCCTGTCTTCCGTAAGAATGATTTCCCCGCCCTTGTCTTTGAAACTGTCACCGGCAACCGACACCGTTGACAGCTGTATCAACCGGACTTTTTTCTTTATGCAAAGCTCGATCAGGTTGTCAACGCCGTATAAATTTATATGCATCAGATATTCCGGCTCCGCAAAATGCTTGACGCATGCCGCACAATTTATCACGGTATCAAAATCAAGTCCTTCAAGCTTCTTTATGTTTTCAGCATCCGTTATATCTCCGTCGATCACAGTAAGCCTGTTATCCTCCTCGATGTCGGGCCCGTCAAAATAATAAAAGAAGGTTGACGCAAGCCTTGTCCGCGAAGTTCCCCTTTTGCTTCGTACAAGGCAGAATACCTTTTTTGTATGACCGGCCAGAAGCTCTTTCAGGATATGAACACCGAGAAAGCCCGTTGCGCCGGTCAGGAGCACATTTCCGATATCCCCCGCTTTTATCTCATTTACATATTCGCTCCTGTTGTATTTCAGGACCTCGGACAGATCCTCTTCATTTTTATGCTTTTCTTCATCTGCCGGTATATTAAGGGATACGCTCTCCTCACCGAGCTTTTCCTCAACAAGCTTTGCAAGTTCTTCCACGGTGGGATGCTCAAAAACATCCTGAAATACTACGGGAAGATCGTCGGTCATTGCTGCCATCATCAATCTTGCCGCGGTAAGCGACGTTCCGCCCAGCTCAAAGAAGCTCTCATCGATACCAATATTGTCAAGATTCAGAGTCCTTTTGAAAAGGGCAAGAAGAGTCTCCTGCATTTTTGTTTCAGGTTTTCTGAGCTTTTTGTCCCCTCCGTTTGCTTTTATCTCGGGAAGTGATTTTCTGTCGATCTTTCCGTTTGCGGTCAGGGGCATCTCATCAAGCTGCATGAAAGCCTGCGGGATCATGTATGCCGTAAGCTTTGTCGCCAAATGCTTTTTAAGCGCTTCTATATCCACCTCTTCATCAGCGGTAAAATAAGCCGCCAGATATTCGGTCTCTCTTTTTGCAACGGTCACGATACTCGATCTGACGGAAGGAAAAGCGTTCAGAACGCTTTCTATCTCTCCAAGCTCCACCCTGAGCCCGCGCAGCTTGACCTGATTGTCTATCCTTCCGTGATATTCTATCTGCCCGTCAGAAAGTATCCTCACAAGGTCGCCGGTTCTGTAAGCCCTCTTATCGAGCATGGTGATAAAACACTTTCGGGTAAGCTCATCCCGTCCTATATAGCCCCGGCCCACGCCGTTCCCAAGGATCACAAGCTCTCCCAGAGCTCCGGGCATCTGAAGCCTGCCGTCACGATCCACAGTGACCGCAGATACGTTTACGTTGGGGATCCCTATCGTGATACACTCAGTCCCGGTAATTACCTTCATAGTACAGCTTATGGTAGCTTCCGTGGGTCCGTATCCGTTCATGATGTGTATATCGGGAACTATCTCTGTAAGCTTTGAAAAAAGCGCGGCAGGGAAAGCCTCTGCCCCAAGATCGATGGACTTAAGCCCTGCCGCTGCCTTTCTGAATACATCCATATCCAGCATGTTCATGATATATCCCGGCGTACAGCTCATGACATCCACATGATTCTTTATCATGAGCTCAGAAATACGGCCGGGATCCATTATCTCCTCATGCGTTGCAAGTACCACCGTCAGTCCGTTCGCCAGGGGAACAAATTCCTCCATTATGGAAAAATCAAAGGTAAGCGCCGCCACCGCAAGGCTCACATGCGCAAACTGCGTATATCCCCTGATCTCATGGTTCTTTTCGTCATCATCAACGAAATTGACCAGGTTTTTATTGGTCAGCATCACGCCCTTGGGAGTGCCTGTGGAGCCCGAGGTGTAGATAACATAGGCAAGTGCGTCACAGGGAACGCTTATATTCAGGTCTTCCCTGTGTGACGAGGCTATGCAGTCTTCAACGAACAGCACCTTAACCCCGTCCGAGCGTATATGGTGAAAGAGCTCCGCCCTGCGCTCTGCTATCCTTTTTTGTGTGATGACGGTCTTTGTCCCGGAATCCTTTAAGATAAAGCTTATCCTGTCTTCGGGATATTCGGGATCTATAGGGCAGAATGCGGCACCGCTTTTCAATACCCCCTGTCTCATCACGTAAGCATAACTGTTCCTGTCCGCCAGAACGGCAACTATCGATTCCACTAAAACGCCCGCTTCCCGAAGCGTATATCCTACACAGTTTGCCTCCTCATTGAGCTCACTGTAAGTAAGCGTCCTGTCTGCCGCGATCAGTGCACTTCTTTGGGGATCTTTAGCGGCGGCGTCCTGCAGCAGCCTGTATGCGGGCCTTTCCATGACAGGGAAGGCAGTATCATACAGATTTTTTATCGACTCTTCATTTTCCTTTGTAACAAGGGCGATGTCATTTAGCTTCTCCTTATTCAGCATTTCCGATATGACATTATCAAGGATCGTGCAGAAGCCGTTTATCGTATAAACGGTATAGCACGCGGGATCGTATTCAAACTTGTACAGGATCTTTTCCTCATTGAGAGCTATGTCAAGGCCGAAGGGAGCTTTTGCCTGCGAGCCACTCAGCTCGGTTTCCGCCGCATCCGCGCCGCAAAGTGTCATCACGTTCTTTTGCTCGCCCTGATAGGCAAACAGTACATCGGCACTGATCCCGTAAGCCCTGCGTATCTCGGCAAAGCTGACTATATCATTTACCATTGCATTTACAAGATATGACTGGCACCCTTCGATATACGAAAGCACGGTCTCCTCCGGGTCTGCCGTAAGCATTACCGGCAATGTCTTGACAAACATCGATACCGAACGTTCAAGCCTGGGGTCGATCCTTCCGTTATATATTGTCGCAAAAATCGCGCATTCACTTCCGGTATATGCCTTTAGCGCGAAACCGAAGGCTGCGGTGAAAAATGCGTTCGGGGTCACATTATATTTTGCGCAGAAATCCCTCACCCTGTCGGCCGGAAGGCTCCCCGATCTGTTGTCGATGGCGATGGTTTCCTTTGAATCCGTTTTTTCGTATAAAGGGAGCGTCACGGCGTCGCACCCCTTATAGATGCTGTCATACCATGCTTTTGCCGCCTCATACCGGGCGGAGCTTCTGGCCTTTTCCTCATCGACAGCCGCATCAAACCCGGTGTATGTCTCGCCTGCCACGTCATTCCCTTCATATGCTTCGTTTATGTCCTCAAGCAGTATGTTTATCGAACCGCCGTCGCTTATGATATGATGAGTGTCGAGAAATAGATATTTTCTGCCTTCATGGTCAAAGAGGCAAAACCTGTATAAAGGCTCCTTTGACAGCAGATCAAACGGACGGATAAGCGTATCTGTCTGAGGCTCTTCGTTTTTTACGGGGAAGGTGATTGCCACAGCCTTGTTTTTTACCGCGACAATGTCCCCGTTATCAGCCTTCTCAAAGAACACCGACAGGTACGGATGTGCCTCCACCACCTTTTTCAGAGCCTTAGCGAGCCTTTCCATATCAACCTGCGCCGAAAGCCTGTAGAGGCACGGTATATTATATATAGTGGAATCGGGATATTTGAGACAGTCAAAATAAATGCCAAGCTGTGTCTGTGTAAGCGGATATATTTCCATTTTTCTCTCCAATCATTTTTTATTATTATAAGGTAACCATCATTCTTCTTGCAAAATTAAACTCTGAACATATGACTTCTCCGTAGCTTTTTTCGTCTCCGTCATCCTCATCGTCCTTCGCGCCCGTTATGTCATGCTTTGCCCCGTATCTCAAAACAACCGATCTCTCATTTCCGTTATTTAATATAATAAAAGAGCAGCGTATTTTTTTGCCGGGATCAAGCGCGTCTTTAAAGGGATAAAGCATCTTTGAACAGACTGTCTCATGTTGATCCTCTGTCAGATATTTTCTTAAAACATCCGCCCATTCCTTTATTGCCGCGGCTGATGCGTATCCGCCGGTAATGTACGAAAGGCCCGTTTCCGTGTTGCTTCCAAGGTCCCTGAACAGCTTACAGCCGATGGCAAAGTACAGGATCACTGCAATATTTGCGGCAAAAGTCGCATACCACGGCGCATTCTCCGGCATTACCCCTGAAAGCATCAGTGTGAGGGATATCTGTATGATGCCCTGTATCACAAATGAGATATTTGCTTTTTTTTCCTCATCAACCGAGCTTAAGTAATTCACAAATATGGTGTTTACCAGTACAAAAAGCTGGGTTAAAGACATGATCCTGATGGAGCCCGGCAGTACTTCTCTCATGACCGGGTCGTCAATCGATAAGAACAACATAAGCCACTGAGGATATATCAAAAGTGAAAGGACAAGGGGAAACATCGTTATCGATCCTGCCGTCAGGGCAAAGCGCTTAACCAGCTTAAGCCCGTGGGCGTTGTGCTCTCCGTAATAGGATGCCGCAAGAGGCATCACCGCTTCACTTATGCCTGCTATGATTATGGTTGCTATAAGCTCGAGATTCTCGATGACCGCGGCATTTCCAAGCCCGCTCATTCCGATGTTGCTGCTCAGAACATAATTCCCGGACAGAAACTGAAGAGCCATTATGAAATACATTAACGCTTCGGGAGTGCCGGGCATGATTATCTCCATTATCCTCAGATCCTCAAATCCCTTCCGGTCAGGAACAAACCTGCACAGCCTTTCCTTCCTGCAAAAATGTATCAGAAATACGCAAACTCCGCAAAAGGCGCCGAAAACCGTACCAAAGGCAGTTACCCATATTCCCTGATCAAAAATAAACAGCCCGGCCCAATCAACGATCATATTTACAATTCCCATTACGATGCCGCCGGCCATTGCAAAATCAGGGGCATTATCATCCGTAAGTATGTAGGCACCGGCAAATTCGAGTACGTAAAAGACCATTCCCGCAAGCAGCACCAGCAGGTATTCCTTCGCATATCCGAAGTTTTCGGTTGTCGCGCACAGAAAATAAAGGATCGGATCGATAAATATGATGCAAAGCACGCTGAGCAGTATCGTGACCGCAGAAGTCCATATAACCGCAAGGCTAAAAATCCTGCCGGCCTTTCTTTTCTCTCCGGCTCCCGATGCCTTGGCTATGCCGATACCTCCGCCCATGCCGCCGAGAACCGCAATAATATTAAAGATATAATAGACAGGAGATACGGTGGAAAAAGCGGAAAGCGCCGTATCCCCCAGTTTTGCTGAAGTACATACCGAATCTACAAGGGGTGCCAGCTGTCCGAAGATCATGGCGAGCACATTTGGTACTATATATCTGATATATCCGTTTCTGATAAATACTCTTTCACTTTTGTCATTAACAGTCATTTCCTGAATTCCATTCCTGACAGTATTCAATCTGATCAGAAATTTTCTCCCGCTGCCTTTTTCTCGTTTTTATCAATGATATCATTCGCTTCGTTAATTTCTCCGAGTGCAATTATATACGTTAACTCCCGTGATTGGGGTACTAAAACGGTACAAAATTGTAAAATTATCCACCTGAATGATACACCGAAAACGACTTAAAAACAAGGCAAAACAAGGATTTTTCAAGAAAACTTATTGACAAATGTTATTTAATAATGTGTAATTTAACTAAGTCCATAAAGTACTAAGCCAAAAATGGGGGATTATTAAATAACAATGTCTGTCCACAGGGAACTTACTGTAGCTATACCAAGAAGTACCGGGATAACGGTCAACAGAGGTGACAAGAATAAGGTTCTGTTTGTTCTTGAGGCGCCCTTCAACCGAAAAAAAGGATACGCCGAGCCGAGGCGTGTCACCATAGGGTATGCCGTAGACGGGACACATATGTATCCTACCGACCGGTATATACAGCTTTTTCTGACAGAGTGGGAAAAGGCATCCGGGAAAAAGCCTGAGCCTCAGCACAAATATATCGGAATGTACGCAGTTACACAGGCGGTCTGTGAAAAGACCGGGTTGGGCGACATACTTACAGCTGTTTTCCATAAGAAGCGGACCGGTGCCATCCTGGATTATGCGATGTATTCCGTCCTCTGCCATTCAGACAGCACGAGCATGATCAAAAGCCATATGGGAAACCAGATGATGTTCTGCGGGGATCCGATGAGCGACTCCTATTATTCGGAGCTGTTCAATGAGAAGATCACGGATTCGGAGATGCTTTTCATTCAAAAAGGGCTGGGCACTGCAGTGCAAAAAAGAAGGTGCCTCCGATGTGTGGCTCTGCATCGACGGCTCAAATGACGACTGCCGGAGTACGGGAGTAGACATAGCCGAGAAAGGACATGCAAAATCGCATAAGAACGTGAACATCGTCAGCTTCACATATGCCATCACCAACGACGGACTGCCCGTGACCTTTGAGATATACAGAGGCGGGCTGGTTGATGCAAAGGCGATGAAGAAGATTCTGGATTTCCTTGCTGAATGCGGGATCTCCCTAAGGGGTGTGATCCTGGACCGCGGATACTGCGACAGAAACACGCTGAAATACCTGAACAGCCACAGCATCCCGTACAGTCTGTCATTCTCCTCTAATAACTCTAGTTTATTATCTGACTTAGTCCGGTCGGATGCCGATCCCGTAACTCGGCAAAATACGCCTCGAACGGTATCTGGCTCCTCTTAAAACATCAGTCTATATGCTACGTCATCAGTAATAATCTTCAATTTAAGAATGCCTGCTCTGTTCTTGCAGAAGCAAAAGCAACCAAAAAAGCAAGATCCAGATCATTATCATCTTCTACCGTCACGTCGAGAAAATTCCCCACAGTTATCGGACTTTTCCCTTTTGGTGTTGATGTAGCAATCGTAGCCAGAGGCTCTCCTTTGAGCGTTACATTATAAGTAAAGCCCAACTTCCCCTTGGACATGGATGAGTCAATGCGTATTCCTTTCTCATGGAGATAATCCCAGATGTTCTTTCCGTCAAACTTGAACCGCGAATTTGTGGAAAGAAGATCATTTGTTTCTGTTGTAGTCGTTTTGGAAACCTTATGAGACGTTGTCTTATTCGTCATATGATTTACAAATTCAAAATCACTTGCCCCGATAAGAGGCTGCGTCAGCATTTTTGCCTCATAAACGATGTTTCCGTTCTCATCCTTCATGAAATAACCGGCCTTTAAGAACTTTCTCTCCTGTTCAAACTTATAGATTTTTGCCATTGCTCCATTCCTCCTCCTGTTTTCTAAGTTTAACGTTCTTATTTCTGTTTTTTACAATACTGACAATACCGATAACGATTCCTAATACGCCGACCGCTATTATTATGGCAGGAAACCACGCCGCCTCGTGATGTCCGATATCAGTAGGATCCGAAGGGTTATAATCTATCCTGATGATTTTCCCGACTTTTGTTTCAGGCTGATCGTTAAGTTTCGCTCCATACTCCCGTCCATCCACCGAATACTTAATATCAACCGTATAAGTCGCATCATAGTGGGTATTACCGTCATCATAAGCCTCTTGTTCGAGTGCCACCCCGGTTACTTCTGCCTCAATCATCGGATAATCCAGCCTGGCATTATTCCACTTAAATGCTATAATTCCAAAAATGATTGCTATAATTCCAAATTCTATGATACCACTCCCAAAAGAATAATCCCGGGAAAACTTTGCTATCCTGTTTATTAAGTTCATTTGTCACCTCCTGACTAATCAAGTGATACCGGCTCTGAGCCCATATCCTGATAACTGTTTATACTTAAACCGTTCATATCGATATATTCTGATATGATCTTCTTTTCTACTTTTGCCAGCTCATCGGATGAAAGATTTATAAACGTAAATTTCCACGAAAATGGTACTAAAAATGGAAAGAATCTATCGATAGAATAGCAGAAAACTGCGAAAAATTCAATATTTCGCTTGAATTAGATCAGGTTTGATATTGATAAGATAGTAAATGAGGGTTATGATGTTACTACACTTGTAGTGATCACTAACTCTGAGAATCTTGGTGTTAAAACTCTTGTAAAGGGCGAAATAATCCCGGGTACTGAATTGTTAGCATATTGCCAGGAAGGAGAGCAGTTATGGGTTTTCCGGAAGGTTTTTTGTGGGGCGGCGCTATCGCAGCCAATCAGGCGGAGGGCGCTTGGAATGAAGACGGTAAAGGATGGAGCGTAGAGGATGTTGCGACTTACAAGCCGAAGGTTGATGTTAAGGACTACAAGGCAAATGTTGCCGTTTCCTTAGCAGGCATCCGCTCGGCAATGGAGGATGAAGATCCTACTTACTATGCAAAACGAAGAGGAATAGACTTCTATCACCATTATAAGGAGGATTTGGCTCTCTTTGCAGAAATGGGATTTAAAGTTCTTCGTATATCCATCGCATGGACCAGATTGTTTCCTACAGGCGAAGAGGATAAGCCAAACGAAAAGGGAATAGCTTTTTACGAAGGTGTGTTCCGTGAAATGAAGCGCCTTGGGATTGAACCTTTGGTTACTCTTTCTCACTACGAAATGCCTTTGGAGCTTGCCTTGAAATACAATGGCTGGGCTGATCGGCGCATGATAGATTTGTTTGTAAGATTCTGTCGTGTCTGCTTTGAGCGCTTCGGCAAATACGTAAAACTCTGGCTGAATTTCAACGAGATTGACAGCCTGATCAGGCACAGCTTTACAACGGCAGGTATTATACCGGAGCTTTGTGGCGAGCGTGGCGAGTTGGCGTGCTGCTATCAGGCGGCGCACCACCAGTTTGTTGCCGGTGCAATGGTTACAAGGATGATGCGTAAAATGATGCCGGACGCAAAGATGGGGCTGATGCTGACAAAGCTTACTACCTATCCTAATACCTGTGCTCCCGAGGACGTTGCGGCAACGCAAAAGAAGAATCTTGAGAATATGTTTTATGCGGATGTTCAGGTGTTTGGCGAGTATCCGCGGATGATTCTTGCAGACCTAAAAAAACGCGGCCTAATGCCTGTGATGGAGCAGGGTGATCTGGAGTTGATTCGCGAAAACACGGTGGATTATGTCTCTTTCAGTTACTACAATTCCACAACGGAATCTGTAGATCCTAATGCTGAGCGGGCGCCTGGAAATACAATCTTAGGTGTGAAAAATCCCTATCTGCCAAGCTCTGAATGGGGATGGCAGATAGACCCGGTAGGACTGCGCATTTCTCTTGTTGAACTGTATGACAGATACAGAAAACCGCTCTTCGTTGTGGAAAACGGTCTTGGAATGAGGGATGAGGTTGAAGAAGACGGCAGCATCCATGATCCTTATCGTATTGATTATTTCAGAGCGCATTTAAAGGAAATGGAAAAAGCGATTGATGAGGGCGTGGAGCTAATGGGTTACACAAGCTGGGCTCCCATAGATTTAATAAGTGCCAACACGAACCAGATGAGCAAACGCTATGGCTTCATCTATGTCGATCAGGATGATTTGGGCAACGGTACACTGGCTCGCTATAAAAAGGACAGTTTTTACTGGTACAAAAAAGTGATCGCATCAAACGGTGCTGATATGTAAATTAAAGTATGCAAAATTGGCTTTATGTATTAAAATATTATGCTCTTTATTTCGGCATTGCCACATTTATGATTACAAATGCCGCGATCGCGATCAGCGAGTAAAATGAAAGCTGCGTCGAGGCAAATTTCTGCTGCTTTTCATCATCAATATAAATCGGCGTGATAAACTGCGCCGGCATGAAGAATTCCAGCGTGATCGCTACCAAAAGCGCCTGCTCCACCCAATAGGATTTAAACAGAACCACGATAATGCTGAGTGCCGCCGCATTCAAGATGAGCCTTACTGCGGATACCTTGACAACTGCCGCCAGGATATCTTTGTCAAATTCAAGTCCGTAGCCTACCGTGATCAGTACCAGCGCTCCCAGCGGCGCGGTGATCATATCCTTTACCGGCGCATAAACGGTATAGATTGATGATGCTGCAAGCGCTTGACCCAACCCGGTCAATGAAGCGATGATACCTAAGACAATGCCGATGACAACGGGATTTTTCGTATAATCCCTGGCAATCTGTCCCATATCCACATCGCCCTGCCCTACGGATTTGATCATAAACAAAAATACTGTAAAGGCGAACAGAATATTGGCCAGATCGATCCGAAGAAGCGTTCCCAGAGATTCCGAACCATAAATCGTCATATAAAGCGAGTAGCACAGCATCCCGCCCTCGATACCGCAGCATAGAAACGGCGCATAAGTCTTGTACTCTCCGAATAACGGCCTTAGTAAAAATGCCACTCCAAGAATAGCACAGAACGCCAAAAAGCATGCTCCCACCAGCAGCATATCCTTCCCTTGAAATACGGTCATCGCCAAAGCGTCAAACAGCGTCACCGGAAGCATGATATTTGAAATAATTGCCTTAATTCCCGCTACGGTATGATCGTCAATCAGACCGCTGATTCCTAAAAACTTTCCGATTCCCATCATCAGAATGACAGGCAGTACGATTGCTAATACTTCCATAATGATTTTTCCTCCTGACTTTATTTGAAATGACACACCCTGCTTGTATTATATATCTGCCGCCCTATATTATATTGCATATTTCTTCGTTTTATTGTAATTTCTTTTTCTTGAATTCAGTATGCCGCTTGTTGAACAAATTTTATCAGGGTCTTTCGCCTTTGTATTGCACATTTCTTTGAATTATTGTACGATTTTTATGTCAATTTCATTTTTAAAGGAGGGAACAGCCGATGCCTCAGATCAGCGATAAACAGGTAATCGTATCATAACATTTTGCTCCTTACCCGTAATCCAACAACTACCTGCAATACTAATATCAGCGGCATTCCTACCGCAAAGTACCAATGCTTTGTCTTGTGATGAAAGATATACATACCGGCAAGCGTGCCAATACTGCCGCCAGCAATACTCACAAGAAACAGCGTTTTCTCCGGTATCCGCCACTCATGTCTTCTTTCTCTCATTCGCTACAATGCCGACAACACCTTCCCTATACTATCATGAAACACAAGATCAGCCTTGCCTTCCATCTTCGTTTTACTCTTATTGATAATCACCAGATACTTCCCATGAAACTTATGCGCAAAGTTGGCGGCTGAGCCCACTTCAAGGGAAGTGCCGCCTATAATCAGCATATCCGCAAACTGAATCAGACGGTCTGCAAGGTCAAATGCCTTCTCGGGAAGCAGTTCCCCATATAGTGTCACATCCGGTCTTACCACCTTGCCGCACTTCGGACAACGAGGCACCGGCTCTTTGCTGTCAAATATGAAATCCACATCATACTCCGTGTCACAGGAGACGCAATGGTTCTTCCATATCGTACCGTGAATCTCTGCTACATTGACACTCCCCGCCTTTTGATGGAGCCCGTCAATATTCTGCGTAATGATACCTTCCAGCCTGCCTGATTTCTCCCACTCCGCAAGCTTATAATGTGCCGCATTAGGCTGAACTTCCCTTGCATCAAGGTTCTTCCGGTAATAATCGAAGAAGACCTCCGGCTCCCGCTTCAGACAACGATAGCTCAAGAGATACTCTGGCTGATATTTCGCGAATCGTCTTTCCGTCTTGTTGTACAAGCCGTTCTTGCTTCTGAAATCAGGAATTCCGCTCTCTGTCGAAACACCGGCGCCCGCTCGTGTCAAGTCTATGACGCAAATTAATTATTATACCTTATCCGCAAAACAAATTTTCTCCAATAATCTGCAATAATCTCTCCGTATGACTTGTATTCTTTAAATATGCTAACATTGCTGGTGTTAACTGTTCTGCATATGGATTCATTCCAGTAGTTTCTAACAATCTCTCACATTCATGCATTCCAATAATCCCAAAATGAGACATTCCGTCATCTCCCCGTGTCCAAACCCACCGAAAATCTCCAAACATTAGGCCAGATATAGACTCTGTATAAACAATGACAGCAGTTATCTTTTCGTATACATCTTCATCTATCCCTATCTTTAGACCAATATCTTTGTGTGTGAGAACTCCATTAACAGAATTAGCAAAAATTGAAAAAGCTTCTTCAAATCCCGACGCAATAAACTCGCTAAACGTCCAGTTAATATAAAGCAAATTTATGTGATTGATGTGATCAACCAATTCAAATTTAGATACCGCACTATTAAGGAAATCCTTCAATTTCATGACTCTTGGCATATATCCTTTAATGTCATGTTCTTCACAATATTTCTGAAATTCTTTTCGCCCCTCATCATTGAGTAGAACTGTCGGAATTGCCATATCTTCCAAATGAATCAAATCATCAAATCCACCAGTTTTTACCTCTATATCGACAATACTACCATTATTGCATTCAAATCGAGCCTCTGGATTTCTTTTTCCATTTATCTTTGGCTCATAATATCCAAGTTTACTGCGCATTTGCCAAAATCTTAGAATACTAACCTCTGATAATGCCTGAAAAAACTTTCGCTCATCATAGTTTTCCTTCCCTGCCGAAAGTTGATCAGTAACAAACCGCTTTATCTCATTTCGCCCAAAGAATTTCTTTAAATTATGCATTTTGGAAGAAAAATTTACGCAAAAATTTAACCGAAAACTATCTACTGGATATATCGGAACGTCATTTGCATACAATTGAAGCTTCCCTTGAAAATCATCTAACCTATCTTCGATTACTCTTATAAGAAAATGCTCCTCAGAATACTCATTCAACCATCCATTTTCCCACGCTTCTTTTAGGAAATCGTATTCATCTTTTATTATAATAGGAAAAGGATATGGGTTATCTGAACGTTTCATATATAATGCTCCTATATGCAAAACACTGCATGTCATGTATTTAATTTAGACAACAAAAGAAAGTCTGCATTTCCAAATACCAGAATTAGCAGACTTTCAATCCCATCACTTTGCAATTAACATACCCGCATTGAACTCCGTAAGGAGCTTATTAAGAAAACTCTCATCGTTTGTCGCCCTAATTGCGTCATCACTTCGACCGTTAGTAAGAAGATAATTCATCAGCTTGGCAATTTCCATCTGCCCTTCCTTACGACCTGCTTTTCGTCCTTTGTTTTCTACCCTATCCAATACCTCGCTCATAGTCTTTGGTTCATCTCCTTTCTGCTCAGCCTCGATATAGACCTCTTCAAATCTCGTATCCTGCGTCAATGCCGCCATTGCGTTCAACACTTCCCTTACATGCTTGATCTGTACTGGTGTCGGCTTATAGTCATCGTTTTTTCTCATCTGTACCAGATAATCTGCCACAATCTTGAAATCACTCTGGAACAGTTCTACGTCCTCCTCTTCGAGGAATGCTATCTCAAACAGGTTGATCGGATAATCATGCACAAAAGGCTTCAACTCTTCGTCCAAGCTATCGCCCAAGGTCTCATAGATCGTCTTGGCCTTGTCCCAGCGTCTCTTGTATCCCATGTATAATACGAGGGTAATAACAGGAAATCGTTCCGTGCTTTTATGCCGTTTTCCTTCCTCATCCGTGTAATAGTATATCTGATCCCGGTATGCCGCTCCATCGTATCCGATTGCCCGAAACGGCATATCGTCCTCCGGTGCGGTCTCATTCTCCATTCCTATGTAAGCGAGCCTTACCTCGCACTTCTTCCAAAACTTATGTATATCCCTATACTGCGGACGGAGCCTGATCTCCTGATCAGATTCATATGATGACTTTTCTCTTCCCTGCTCCAAATCTGCTTCGTTGACACGGGCTTTCCCTTTGAACATCAGGACGTTCATTATATCGGCAAAAACATCATTCAAGGCTTCAAGGTCGCCCATTGCCGTATCTTTTTCTGTTGCCATTTATCCCTCCATCTGACTATTCTTGTCCTAATAATACTACATTTTCTACTTTTTTTCTATGTGTTCGGGAAATAAGGTCGGGTAAATTTACTGTAGGAAATAGCAGAATAAAGAGCACCTTTGGATCTCTGATTTAGATCCGGTCTGACTCCTATATTTTAT
>JAFUYB010000006.1 GCA_017470735.1 Lachnospiraceae bacterium
ACAGTTCTTCGGATATCTGTCTGATGGATGGAAAGAGAATGAAAAAGATCAAAAAAACTATGGCGCGGACTTTGAACGGGCACTTCTTAGAAGATTCGAAAAGTACCATAATAATTATTTTGCATGGCTGAAAGATTTCTCACTCCCAACAACGAATAATCTCTCTGAGCGTAGCCTGCGCAGCATAAAATCACATGAAAAGATATCCGGACAGTTTGAATCTGTAACAACAGCAAGATACCATGCAGCAATCAAAAGCTACACGGAAACCTGCCGCAGGAATGGTATAAACGAATTTGAAGCATTAAAAAGATTATGTGATGGAAATCCCTATACTGTCGGAGAAATCTTTTCTGAATCCCCACCAGAATAAACAACAGAATATGCGGATAAAAATCGGAGGCGAGAATCCCCCTTGTTTTTGGCGTCCCAAGAAACCGTGAATGGTAACGATTCGGGGATTTGCGGGAGACGATTTCGCGATCATTATTTTGACGGCGTACAGTCGGGATGATATTATAGAGGAGGCGTTGGACGCGGGAGTGGACAGCTTTATGTCCAAGCCGCTGTTCGCGACGGGCGTGCTGGATGAATTCAAAACGGCGCTCCAGAAAAAGAGGGTGGAGGAGCCAGTGGAAAAGCACCGCGCGGATCTGTCCGGCAAGCACATCCTGTTGGCGGAGGACAT
Organism: Lachnospiraceae bacterium; assembly: GCA_017470735.1. GTDB lineage: Bacteria > Bacillota > Clostridia > Lachnospirales > Lachnospiraceae > RGIG4930. Next base: position 689 of record JAFUYB010000006.1, read on the forward strand.
AGTAATCAACGCGGAAATCATGAAACAGATACTGTCGATGCGGGAAATGGCGATTGACCATGCGGAAAACGGACAGTTGGCGGTCGAGCTGTTTGAAAAAAGCGGAGAAGGGTATTACGACGCGGTTCTGATGGATGTCCGTATGCCTGTGATGGACGGGCTGGCGGCGACGGCGGCAATCCGCGCGCTGGACAGGGAGGATGCGAAGACGGTTCCGATCATCGCAATGACCGCGAACGCCTTTGACGAGGATGTACAACATTCTTTGCAAGCGGGAATGAACGCGCATCTGGCAAAGCCGGTAGAGCCGGAGCATCTGTATGAGACATTGGAGGCGTTGATACAGTAAGAAAGGAGAGGACATGGATTTTCCAAAGAACTTTTTGTGGGGCGGCGCGATTGCCGCCAACCAGTACGAGGGGGCGTGGCTTGAGGACGGCAAGCAGCCGAATGTGACGGATGTGCTGGTCGGCATTATGTCCAAGGATCCGGGGATTCGATGGAACGACGCGACGCAGAAATACGAGATGGCGCTGGACGACAGCAAGGTGTATCTGTCGCATGAGGCGGTGGACGGCTACCACCGCTACAAGGAAGATTTGAAGCTGATGAAGGGAATGGGATTCAATGCGTTCCGCACATCGATTGCGTGGGGGCGGATTTTCCCGAAGGGAGATGAGGACGAGCCAAACGAGAAAGGGCTGGCTTTTTACGAAGAAATGTTTTCCTATATGCGAAAACTGGGGATGGAACCGGTCATTACGCTGTCCCACTACGAGACGCCGCTGCACCTGTTGACGGAGTACGGCGGCTGGTCCAACCCCAAGCTGCTGGAATTCTGGGAGAGGTATGTGTCAACGGTGTTCCGGCGGTTCAAGGGCATTGTCAAGATATACCTGACCTTTAATGAGGTGAACGCGCTGTTTCGGATGCCGTTTGTCGCGGGCGGCGTGCTGACGGTAGACCATCCGAAGGATGTGTCCGACCCGATCGGATCGACGACGCTGCAGGACCAGTGGAACGCGTACCACAATTTTCTCGTGGCAAACGCGCGGACGGTGCAGCTTGCGCGCGGGATCGACGAGGAGATCCAGGTCGGATGTATGCTGACCTGTTCCGGCGTCGCGACCTATCCTTATGACTGCAATCCGGTCAATGTGCTGGGCGCGATGGAGGCACAGCGGCAGAATATCTTTTACTTTGGCGACCCGTTCTGTCTGGGCATCATACCGACCTATCTGAACAAGCGGTGGGCAAAGGATGACGTGACCGTCAGCTTCACGGAAGCGGAGCGCAAGCTGATCCGGGAAAATACGGTGGATTTCTTTTCGTTTTCGTATTACCGTTCAACGGCTTATGACGAGACGGACGAGCTGTTTGCGGATACGGGCGGCATGATCGGCAAGGAGAACCCGTTTTTAAAGGACGCCGCGCCCAAACCGTGGGGCTGGCCGGTCGATCCCGATGGGCTGCGCTACACGCTGAATGTCCTGTACGACCGTTATCATTTGCCACTGTTGATCGTGGAAAACGGGGTCGGTCTGGACGAAAATCTGGATGAAAACGGGACGATCGAGGATGATTTTCGGATTCACTATATCGAGGAACATATCAAGAATGTCGCAAAGGCGATGGAGGACGGCGTGGATTGCCGCGGGTATCTGTACTGGGGACCGATCGATGTGGTGTCGGCGGGAACCGGTGAGATGAAAAAACGCTACGGATTTGTCTATGTGGATCGTTTCAACGACGGACACGGGACGCTGGAGCGGGCAAAAAAGAAGTCATACGACCGCTATCGGGAAATTATTGAATCTAACGGAGCGGCGCTTTAAGATGTGGATGGGGCGATGAAGCGAAAGACGACAAAAGACATACTGGCAGACTCTTTTCGGGAGCTGGCGGAGCACAAGACCATCGACAAAATATCCGTCAAGGAGATCGTGCAGAACTGTGAATATTCGACGGCGACATTTTACCGGCATTTCAAGGACAAATACGATCTGATCGTATGGGATTACACGCAGAGCCACAGGGCCATTATGGACCGGCTGCAGGAGGACGGTTACAGGTGGAGACGCACCTTGCTCGACAGCGCGGCGTATTTTGAGGAGCACAAGGAGTACTTGACGAACCTGCTGCTGCATACCAACGGATACGATTCTTTTGTGCGGAACATGACGGAAATCCATTACGACAGCTTTCGGAGATGGCTCCTGCAGAGCGCGGGCGTGGATACGCTCGATGTGAAAACAAGGATGTACATGAGGCTGTACTGCCACGGAGCGATCGGGCTGACGAGTGAATGGATTCTTGGAAAATATGAGGCAAGCCCGGAAGAGCTGGCAGAAATTTACGAAAAGTCCCTGCCGTCTCCTTTGCGTCAATACATTGACAAATATGATACGACAAGCTGATTTTTTCTCATAATGAGAAAATTCAACAGAATCGTGAATTGAAACCGATACGGATACGAATAAAATAGAAGATGTGGCGAACAGCCACAGGACAACGAGCAACAACCATCGTTTAGGAGGTATAGTCATGGCAAAGAATGAAAAATTGATCGAGGGACTGCAGGTCATCGTAACGGATTTGGCACAGCAGGCGGACGGACACGCCATTCAGTCGCGGATTTTCGCGAGCCAGGGATTCACGAAGCTGGCGGAAAAGTATGCGGAACACGCGGTAGAGGAGCGCGGCTATGTGGACAAATGTATCGACCGCATCCTTGATCTGGGCGGCGAGGTCAAGCTTGAGGCAAAGAAAGAGGGCCCGGTTTACGACGATCCGGTGGAATGGGTCAAATACGACCTGCAGGTTTCCAAAGATGGTCTGGCATGGCTTGCGGATCTGGTTGAGGAAGCGCGTGGGGATTACACGACATTTGACATTTTGAAAGAGTACTATCAGGATGAGGAAGAGGATATGTACTGGGGCGAGGCAGCGCTGGAGCTGATCGAAAAGATTGGCGTGCAGAACTGGCTGCTGCAGCAACTGTAAAGACAATCCGGTCAAAAAAATGGCGGTTGGTTTATAGACCAGCCGCTATTTTTTTTGCCAGCGCCATGATGGTTAAAATGGGCGGATTTCCCATTGCTTTTGGAAGCAGGGTCGCGTCCGCGATGTAGAGATTTTCCGGGAGCCGCGCGTTGTGCAGGGTGTCCTTTTCCGCCGTGGTCAGGGGCAGCATGCCGCCGGGATGCCCCGCGTTTATTGTGCCGAGGAACTGCTTTTCGGGCGGAACGCCCATGCGGGAGAGAATCTCGCGGCACTGGGCGACGGCTTTGTCCATCCGGGCATGGTCGTTTGTGCTCATGGATTTGTCGATTTTTCTGCCGTTGGTACTGCCAATCTCCTCGTCCGCCAGCTTGATCATGACGCTGGCGATGTGTTCCATCGGTAGACGCCAGTCCTTGTTGAAGAAAAAGCTCAGATAGTCCATATATGGGGAGAGGATGTAGCCGTCCTGCTGGCTGATAAAGGGCATCAAAAGCTGTTGTTCCTGGTGAAGCTCCGGCAAAGGACCCGCCACGCACAGCACCGGATCGACAAACAGCCTTTTGTCGCAGGAGATGCCGGAATGTTCCAGAATGACCGGCGTGCCGAGCCCGCCCGCCGCCAAAATCACGAGGTCGGCGCGCAGATAGAATTTTTTGCCGTGGCGTCTGGCGTGGACTTCGGTCACGGCGTTTCCTTGAATGGCAAGATCCGTCACCCTGCAGCCGGTCAGAAGCCGCGCGCCTCGTGCCACAGCCTGATCGATCAGGCGACGGACGTCCCATTTCGCGCCCGTGGGACAGCCAATCGCGCAATGACCGCAGCCGACACAGCGCGACGCGTCCAGCAGCTTGGGCGTGACGACGGGATCCAGCCCCATTTGTTCAAACAGGGCATACATGGTTTGCGTGGCTTTCGTCCAGTGCTTCTGATGATCCGTGGTAATCGGAAGTTCGTGATACAATTCGTCAAATTCCGCGTCCAGATGGATGCCCAGTTCCTTCAGCGCGCCGTCGCAGCGGACGGCGTTGCCGGTGGCGAGGGTCGTCGTGCCGCCGACACCGATGCCGCGCACCAAAACCATATCGGTTGATTTTTCCACCAACATATTTGGCAACAGCAGACGGATGAGCCGTTCGTCAAAAAACATGCCGCTTTTCCGCAACCTTGCCAGTTTGCGGATGGGCAGGGAAAAGGGCTTGAAGTCGCCTCCCGCCTCAAGGATGGTGACGCGGTATTTTCCTTGCAGTTCGCGCGCGATGGTCGCGCCGCCTGCGCCGCTGCCAATGACAATGGCGGTTTTCTTTCTGTTTTTTCTGCTCATAGTGACCCCTTTTTGGATGGATTTCCGCAAAAGTACGGGATGGCTTTTGCAGGTATATGTTATTGTTGGGGATGTGGGTTTCATTTCCCACAGCTTGCCGTGTTGCAAACCTTGACCGAGCGCGGTGAGGTGATTTTGTTGGGCTTTTTTAAGTGTTTTATGGGGAAGATTGCAAGTTGAAGCATAAAACAACTGCGGTCATTGCAATCCCTGTTCCTTTGTAAACTCTGCCAGGCACTGTTGGCAGCCTTCGGTGATTCGTTCGGTAAAAACGAGTCGTCCGCCGCCGTAAAGCCCCGCAATCACGCCGGCATCGACACAGGACATCAGCGCGCACTGCTTTGGGGTGTAGTAACGACTGAAAAAGCAGGAGGGGACAGCAATTTCGCCTGGAAGATGCCCGTCGATGGTGATGCCGATGCCGCGGTAGAGGAGAACCACCAGCCGCGAAAGCTCTGCGTCATCCGTAAAGCCGGTGAGCCGCCGCAGGCGGTGTCCCAGTGCAAAGGCGGTACGGTAGAGCCGTCCGGGGCGGATGGAGGCGTTTTGCATACATTCCGTGGTAAATGCGGCGTAGGCGCGCAGTGCGTTTTGGGCGGAAAGCTGCCAGATTCGCCGCGATGGGACGGCAAAGGCGCGGGCGGTTGTGTCCAGCAGGATCTGTAATTCCAAACGGACGAAAAGAGGGGGCGTGTATGCTTCCAACAGGGACAAAAGGATTTTCGCGATAGTCTGTCTCATCGGTACATCTCCTCGATTTCCTGTGCGAAATGCGCCTCCACATTGGCGCGCTTGACCTTGAGGTTGGGCGTCAGTTCTCCGTCTGAAATGCCAAGCGGACGCGAAATGACGCGGTAGCGGCGAATCTGTTCGGGGTGGGAGAGGGTGTGGTTGATTCGTGTTACCTCTGCATCCAAATCCGCGATTTCTCTGTCCAGCCACAGGAGAGCCGTGCAGTAGGGACGGTTTTCTCCAATCAGGACGGCTTCGAAGACGCCGGGGATGCTTTTTAGGCGTTCCTCCAGTTTGGGGATGCTGATGTTTTTCCCATAAGCGGTGACAATCAGCTCTTTTTTGCGGCCGCGGAGGGTGATATGGCCGTTTCGGTGTAGGATTCCCAGATCGCCGGTTTTCAGCACGCCGTTTTGGATGGCGTCCGTCTCCATGCCGTAGTAGCCCATCGCGACCTGTGGACCCGTCACAATCAGTTCGCCGCCCGTCGCCCGTGTGACCGTAGTCTCCGGCAGGGGCGTGCCGATGGTGGGAATGATGTTGTCGCCCGGACGGTTGATGGCGATCAGCGGGGCTTCGGTCTGTCCGTAGGCGTTGTGGATTTCGATGCCCAGTGCCCGAAACCGCAGAAGCAGAGCCTTTTGAATCGGGGCGGATCCGACAATCAACTGTCCGCAGGCGTCCAGTCCTGCTTTGCACAGGGCGGCTTTTCGCAGAGGAACAGCCAGACTTTGCCGGAGGACGCCTTTATTCGCGTGCAGCCAGATTTTTCCGGGACGGCTGGACGCAATCTGCTCCCACAGTTTTTCATAGAAGCGCGGCACGGAAAAGAATACCGTAGGGCGGACCCGTGGCAGGGCGGCGGACAGTGTGTCAAAGGAATGCAAATAGTAATAATCGACGCGGGCGAGGAGATAGTAGGGCGCATACGCCGCCAAAATCCCCTCCACGACATGGCTTAGCGGCAAAAAGGACAGATACCGCAGGGATTGATTTCGTTCTTTCCAGTCCAACAGTCCCGCCATCGCTTCGCCCATCCACGCAAGCTGTCCGAAGCAGAACATGACGCCCTTTGGATTTCCGGTCGTGCCGGAGGTGTAGCGGATGGTCGCCAGATTCAGCGGATCGGGATGCTGGGGCGGGGCTGGCGCGTCTGCTTTGTCCAAAAATGTCTCCCAGCGCATCACGCCGGGGTTGCGGACGGTCTGTGCTTCGGAAAAGGAAACCATGCGGGCACTTGTCTCCAACAGGTCAACCTGTGCCATCATCCGTTTGTCGCCAATGAAGTACCACGACGCGCCGCTCTGCCGCAGCAGAAGGGCGGTTTCCGGGGCGGGGGTCGTGTAGTAGATGGGAACGCTGACCGCGCCCAGCAGACCGATGGCGTGCTCCAGTGTCATATAGTCCACGGAATTGATGCCGGTCAGGGCAATCCGGTCTCCCTTGCGGACGCCCCACGCCCAGAGGGCGTCAACAATGTCGTCGATGCGGCGGTTGACCTCCGAACCGGATCGTTTGTGGATGCCATCGGCGGTCATATCGTAGTAGGTGATCGGATACCGCTGGCTGGCGCGGCGGACGCGCGCCTGTTCAAATACGGTCTGACCCGTCTGGCGCATGAAGTTTTTGCGGCAGGCAAAGGTCAAAAGAGGATCGATAAAATCCTGCCAGCGCAAAGGATAACTGCCGAGCAGTTCATCGGTATTGGTGCGGTCGAAATCTTGTCCGCCGTAGAAATAGGGCAGCAGTGTCAGAAAATTGGTCAAAAAATTCTTATGACGGTTCGTTTCTTTTCGGTTGTAGAGAAGCCCCACCTGCTTCAGCGAGGGAACGGGCGCGAAAACGGGCCGGGGAAGCCGGACGGACAGATGCCGTTTTGCCCAGTGCCGCACATAGCGGACGAGCTCGCCTGCCTGCGGGACGGCGTCTTTTGGGCAGGTCAGATGAAAGGTTTTGCCGAGGGCGTCTTCGGAGAAGCCAATCCGCGCCACGGCATCCGCCACATAATCGACGGGCACGATGTTGAGCGGGGTTTCGGGTCGGATTGGCAGTACCGGCAATTTCCCCAAAAGCAGGAGCTTTAGGATATAGTAGATCGTGTTGAAACTCTTGATCCAGCCGTTGTCGGAACGCCCGACGATCATCCCCGGACGACAGATGGAAAAGGGGAGCGAGGATGCCCGCACCAGCCGTTCTGCCTGTGCCTTGCTTTTTTCGTAGAGGCTGGAAAAAGTTGTCCCCATAGGGGCGTCTTCCAAAATGGCACCATTTTGCTGTCCCGCGACATAGGCGGTGGAGATGTGGACAAAGCGGCGGAGGCGTTTCATTTTGGACGCGAAGGAGAGCATCTGTCTCGTGCCGTGGACATTGGTCGCGTCCAATGCGCGTCTGTTTTTCTGAAAGCCGATTTCCGCGCCCGCATGCAGGGCGAGAGTCGTTTCGTTCCACAGCGTCTGGCACAGCGCGCGGGGCAGTCCCAGACGGGAGACAGTGAAATCGCCAGGGATGGGGACGACCTGCCTGCCGACCGCGTCAAACAGATTTTTGTCGTGATACCATGCTTGTCTGAGGCGAAACGCCGCCTCCTCGTCGTCGGAGGCGCGCACAAGGGCGTATAGTTTGACGGAAACAGGCATTGCCAGCAGTCTGGCGGCAAGTTCCGTTCCCAAAAAGCCGGTGGCGCCGGTCAGCAGAATCGTCTCCATCGTCAGCAGCCCTCCTGTATGTACTGTTTTAGGAAATGTCCTATGTCGTCCTGTTTTTCTTGGTAACGCGCATGCTCACGACGGAGATGCCGGGAAATGGCATCCGCATCGGAATAGGCGACGGACAATGCGCGGTAGAGTTTTTTGCCCAAACGACGGTCGGTCACATGGAACAGATAGTTTTGGTTGAGGGAAAGTTCATCCATGATGCCGTCCAGTCGCTCGTCCATAGAAACCGCGACGATGGGACAGGGATGTTCCATGCTGAGCACAGCCGCGTGATACCGTGAGGTCACCAGTATGGACAAACGGTGGAGCACTCCGGTCATCACATCTGCCGTGCAGTCGCCCGAAAGAAACAGCGCGACGGGGTGTGCCAGTTGTCCCAGCAGGGCGCGGCAGGCTTTTTCGTCCAGCCGTTCCATGCCGATGAGCACCGGAAAACAGTCGTGCTTTTGCAGAAAAGAGCGGACTGCCCGCGCAGTTTCGTGGAGATAACGGCGGTATGCCCTCCGTCTGGCGGGAGAGTCGCTGAAAAAATACCATTTGTCGTATTGTCCGGAGAGCCTGTTGGCGGAAATGCCTTTCAACCACTTAAAAAGGGAGGCGCGGACAGGCCAGCAAAATGGGTTGATGACCGCGATTCCCAGTAGGGGCTGTTTTCCGTCCCAGCCCTGTTGCCGCAGCAGGCGGTCGGCGTCTTCGGCGGGGATTGCCCGGTCGTACAGCCATGCGGCGTCGGTTCCGGTGTGTCCTTTCAATCCTAATTTCTGCAAAGCAAAAAGAGAGGCTTTTGTTCTGGTGATAAAGTAGGTGTCGCGGCAGAGCCGCGCGGCTGCCTGCTCTAAAAAAGGCTCCATCTGACCGACTTCCGAGCCATAGGCGATGCAGGGCTTTTTCTGTCCCGCCATTACGCTTGCCGCCTCGCACATGAACAGGGTCAGGGCGTTGGCAAAGGTGCTTTTTAAGGTAGAGCCTTCACAGAGGATGGCGGCGTGGTGGCGGCAGCAGGCACGGTAGAGATCCCACGGAAAAATGGAGCTGAATGGCAGAAGCGTGACATCCTCATCAAAATACCCCGAAAGGGACTTGGCGTCCAGCGTCATAACGGTAATTTGGATATGCTCTGCCCCAAACAGTTGTTTCAACTGCCGCGCGATTGCCGCTACCCGCACATCCGATCCGGTGTTCCGCGCGCCGTTGTAGCCGACCAAAAGGAGCCGGTACGGCTTCTCTGGCGACCATTCCTCGTAGCTTCCGATCCCGCATCGCGCAAGGGTTTTTGAAAACCGCGACAGGATGGTGATAAGATATATCAACAAGCACAATATTCGATCCATCTGAGTGTTCCCTTCTCGCATTTGACGCAATTAAATTAAAACCAATTCTATTGCGTTTGTCAAGAGGGGACGGTGTGTTCGGGATGGTCGGATGGACAGAGTATTGAAATAGAAATCCAGAAATTGATGCGGGAAAACCCTTTCATTTCCATCAACCAGATTGCCGGGAGTACGGATTGGACAAAAGGAAGGATACGGTATTACATTGACAAAATGAAGGAAGCGGGGATACTCAGGCATGAAGGACCGCAAAAAGGCGGAAAATGGATTTTGGAAGAGTAGCGGCTACGGCGTTGGATCATGGAGACAGCAACGCCGCCACATTGACCGTGCTGTATTCAATCTGTTCGGAAAACCGCCGCGCGCTTTGCGCGAGATGTCCGGTGATGCGGGTGTGCAGATGGATGAAGTCCACACAGTTGGTCGCATATTGGATGACGGCGGCAATGCCCGCGGTCGGGATCTGTTCGATCTGTCGGAAGAGGATGTAGTCAAACAGATTTTGAAGGTGAATGGAGGGAGTGGTTTCGGGCAGATGGCGGGCAGAGATGCCTTCCGCCAGAATGACGCGCAAAGAGGAGATTTCTTTTCCCCATTGACGGTCGATGGAGTCTGTCGCGGCAAAGCGTTTCAGCAAGGATTGCAGGGCCGCCGTGTCCTCACAGGGGTGATAAGCGGGGATCGCGCATGAATATCCGCACCGTGCCAATACATCGGAAATGGAGTAGACCGCGCCTGTCTCGTCCGTAAACGACAGCGCGGTTTCGTCTTTGAACAGTTCTTCGCAGACGGCTTCACAGGACAGGCCCAGTCCCTGTAATTCCACCGCGCCGCACGCTTCAAAAAATCTGGGATGCAGCGCGCAGATGTCACACAGGGCTTCTTCGCCAAGCTCTTTGATCAACCGGCACAAACCGTCCGTCTCCAAAAACGGACAGCGGTCGTCCCGCAGCAGAAAATGATAGCCGTCTTCGTCCTGTGCGAGAGCAGAACGCATCGACTGTCCGAGGATACCGTTTAAGGTTTGGTAGTAAAGGGCAGAGTCCTCGTCCACATCAATTTCCCAACCCTTACAGCAGGTATGCTCGCACCGAGCGGCCTTGCAGTGAAAAGAATCATAAAAAACGGGTTTGACTGTCATTTCCGGTTCGCTTACCCCTCTATTGCCTGACGCAGATCCGCGATCAGGTCGTCTTTGTCCTCCAGTCCACAGGAAATGCGGATCAGTCCCGCCGGGATGCCGGCTTCGGCGAGCTGTTCGTCGTTCATCTGCCGGTGCGTCGAGGTCGCCGGATTCAGACAGCAGGTGCGCGCGTCCGCGACATGCGTTTCGATGGCGGCGACCTTTAGACGGCGCATGAACGACGAAGCCGCCTCCCTGCCGCCCTCCAGTTCAAAGGAGACGACCCCGCAGCTCCCGTTGGGGAGGTATTTTTGCGCCAGCGCGAAATACGGGTCGCCGGACAGACCGGGGTAGTGGACCTGTTTCACTTGGGGATGGGACGCCAGAAATTCCGCGACTGCCAGACCGTTTTGGGCGTGACGCGGCATCCGCACATGGAGGGATTCCAGCCCCAGATTCAGATAGAACGCGTTCTGCGGCGACTGGATACACCCCAGGTCGCGCATGAGCTGCGCGGTCGCCTTGGTGATGTACGCCTGCTTGCCAAAACGCTTGGCGTAGACGATTCCGTGGTAGGATTCATCCGGCTGCGTCAGTCCCGGAAACTTTGCCGCGTGCGCCATCCAGTCAAAATTGCCGGAGTCAACGATCGCGCCGCCGACGGCAGCACCGTGTCCGTCCATGTATTTCGTCGTGGAGTGGGTCACGATGTCCGCGCCCCATGCAAACGGGCGGCAGTGGATCGGCGTCGGGAAAGTGTTGTCCACGATCAGAGGAACGCCGTGTTCATGCGCCGCTTTCGCAAATTTTTCGATGTCGAGTACCGTCAGCGTCGGATTGGCGATCGTCTCGCCAAAGACCGCCCGCGTATTTTCCCGAAATGCCGCGTCCAATTCTTCTTCGGTGCAGTCCGGTGAGACAAAGGTCGCCTCGATGCCCATTTTCGCCATCGTCACGGAAATCAGGTTGAAGGTTCCCCCGTAGATGGAAGAGGACGAGACGATGTGGGAACCGGCTTCGCAGATGTTGAACAGCGCAAAGAAATTCGCCGCCTGTCCGGAGGAGGTCAGCATCCCGGCGACACCGCCCTCCAACGCCGCGATTTTTGCCGCGACCTGATCGTTGGTCGGATTCTGCAGGCGGGAATAGAAATACCCTTCCGCTTCGAGATCGAACAGCCGCCCCATTTCCTCGCTGCTGTCGTATTTGAATGTCGTGGACTGTATGATCGGAATCTGCCGCGGCTCTCCGTTGCCCGGCTGATAGCCTGCCTGCACACACTTTGTCCCCATGCCCTGATTGTCCATGTCGCACTCCTTTTTGCCTCAGTTGATAGATAAACCAACAAAAGAAAAATCTCTTTTTTCTGTCTGGTAGAATGTATTATCTCCTACCGCCCGTAAAAATGCAAGTGTCTGACCAAAATCCCCCCCTTGCCCAAATAGATTGTGTGCTATATAATGGGTTCTGCGACGGGCTATGGGGTCGTGAAATATGGAAACGGAAAATAAAAGCAATGGGGAAAAGGAGGGACTATGGCTGACTATTTTGGAAAAGATGTGTTCAAGTTGGGGTTTGGTCTGATGCGGCTGCCGAAGAACGCGGACGGCAGTATCGATGTCGAGCAGACGAGCAAAATGGTCGATCTGTTCATGGAAGCGGGCGGCACCTATTTTGATACGGCGTATGTGTACGACAACGGCGAATCGGAAAAGGCGATCAAGCAGGCGTTGGTGGACCGCTATCCGCGGGAGAGCTACACGCTCTGCACCAAGATCAACGCGTGGCTGAACAATCCCGACGAGGAGGCGACCAAGCAGCAGTTTCAGACGAGTCTGGAGCGTACCGGAGCGAAATATTTTGACTACTATCTGCTGCACTCCATCAAGGAGGAAAATCGCCACCTGTACGATGACTATCATCTGTGGGATTTTGTGAAGGAGCAAAAGGCAAAGGGGCTGATCAAGTATTTCGGCTTTTCCTACCACGACAATCCACAGCTTCTCGATGAGATTCTGACGGAGCATCCGGAGGTGGACTTCATTCAGTTGCAGATCAACTACGCGGACTGGGACAACCCGGATGTGGCGTCGCGGGAAAACTGGGAGGTCGCGCGGAAGCATGGGGTTTCCATTACGGTGATGGAGCCGGTCAAGGGTGGCAGGCTTGCCGATCCGATTCCCGATGTGAAAAAGATTTTCGACGAGGCGAATCCCGATGCGTCCTACGCGTCGTGGGCGATCCGCTATGTGGCTTCGCTGGACGGCATCATCACGGTGCTTTCCGGCATGTCCAATCTCGCGCAGATGGAGGACAACCTGTCGTATATGCGCGATTTCAAGCCGCTGTCGGAGGAGGAGCAGGCGACGATCCGGCGGGCGCAGTTTGCGCTGTCACAGTCGGACGCGATCCGGTGTACGGCGTGCCGCTACTGCACGGAGGGCTGTCCGATGCAGATCCCGATTCCCGACATTTTCCTCGCGCGCAACGAGCAGATTGTCTACGGGGACATGGAAAAGGGCGTTGCGCTTTACCGCAAGGCAACGGAGGGCGTCGGCAAGGCATCCGACTGCATCCACTGCAACCAGTGTGAGGGAGCGTGCCCGCAGCACCTGCCAATCACGCGGTTTTTGGAGGAGAGCGTGCCCTATATGGAAGCGTCCTGACGCGCGGTCAAAATCAGGGTCATGCGACGCACGCCCCGACTGCTTGCGGCGGGGTATTTGACTCGTAAGAAATGGGATAGGTCAAGGATATAAAGGAAGTCAATCGTTATGGAAAAAATACAGTACACGGTCGAGGGGAAAGAGATCACGCTGTATCCGGCGGATCGCGGGGATATGCCGCTTGTCGTGCTGAACAATTTTTCGGGTGACGGCGCGTCCGTCGTGGAGGCACTGGACGGACTGGGGCGCGCGGAGGTCAATCTTTTGTGCGTGGGCAATCTGCTGTGGGATCACGACATGGTGCCGTGGGACTGTCCGCCGCTTTCGCCGGAGGATACGCCCTGTACGGGCGGAGCGGATGCGTATCTACGCCTGCTGACGGAGGAGATTCTGCCCGGCGCGACAGAGAGGGTCAAAGGGACGCCCGCGTGGCTGGGGCTGGCGGGGTATTCGCTGGCAGGACTGTTCGCCCTGTACGCCTGCTATCGGTGCGACCGGTTTGACCGCGTGGCGAGTATGTCCGGTTCCCTGTGGTTTCCCGGATTCAAGGACTATGTGCTGGGACACGAGATGAAACGCAGACCGGACAGGCTGTATATTTCCCTGGGCGACGCGGAGGCAAAGACCAGGCAGCCGCTCTTGCGGACGGTGCGCGATCACACCGAAGCCATCGTCGCGCACTATGAGGAGCAGGGGCTTCCGGTCACATGGGAATTGAATCCCGGCAATCATTTCCGGGACGCCGCCCTGCGCAGCGCGAAGGGCATCGCGGCGATTTTGTGAATTGACATTTCGGGGAAATGTATTATACTAAAAATAGTTGTATGCAATAAAAAAGTGAGCAATGAAAAGGGAGGTTACTATGAAGATTGCGATTTTAAACGGCAGTCCCAAGGTGGGCAACACGGCGGCGATGGTCAGCGCGTTCAAAGAGGGCGCGGAAGCGGCAGGACACGAGGTAGAGGTGCTCCATGTCGGCAAAATGAAGATTGCGGGCTGCCTGGGCTGTGAATACTGCCACGGCAAGGGCGAGGGGCAGTGCGTACAGAAGGACGATATGGAAAAGGTGATGCCTGCCTACCGCGAGGCGGACATGGTGGTTTACGCGTCGCCGATCTACTATTTTGCCATGACGGCGCAGCTTAACGCGGCGATCCAGAGAGTGTACGCGATCGGAAAGCCCGCAAAGGCAAAGAAAGCGGCGTTGCTTCTGAGTTCGTCTTCCCCGAATCCCTACGACGGGGCAATCGCGACCTACAAGGGGATGCTGGCGTTTATGGAGATGGAGGACGCCGGCGTCATCACGGCGGCAGGAGACGAGAACGGTTCCGACGCCAAGCTGGCGGAGATCCGGGATTTCGCAAAGGCGCTGTAAGGCGGCAACGGCAAACAGGATGTATTGATTCATCATACCCCGACGGTTTCACCGCGGGGTATTTGCTTGTTTTTATCGCCTTTAGCGTCGTCAAATCCATACAAGTATGGATTTTCCTCGTGCTTTTGTGGTATATTCAGGAGTGTTATGATGGTGTTGGTTGGGAGTGAGTGATGCAGCAGGACGAGAAAAAAGTAGAATACATTGAGCTGATATACGATCTGATCTTTGTCTTTATCATCGGTAGAAACAACAATCTGCTTCGTGTGATGAAGGACGGGTTCATCGATCCCGGCGCGTTTTTGACCTATGTGCTGACGGCGCTGATTGTCTTGCAGATCTGGTACGCCACCACGCTGTTTGTCAACCGCTACGGGGAAAACGACCACCTCATGCACGCGGCGATTTTTGTCAATATGTACCTGCTGTATTTTATGGCGAGGGGCATACAGCCGGACTGGCGCGAGGAATACTATGTGTTCAACGGCGCGTGGCTGCTGATTCTTTTGAACATCGCGCTGTTGTATTTGGTGCAGTGGAAAAGAACCAGCGTGGCGAAGCCGTGGGAGCTGGAGCCGATCAAAATGAATCTCCTGTCGATTTTACTGCAGGGCGGCATTATCGTCGTATCCTTTCCGGTGTTTGCGCTGACGGGCTTTCCGCTGTCTCCCGCCGCGATGGTATTTGGCATGGTCATGACGGTGGCAGGCAACCGGGCAAATGCCCTGATGCCCGTGGACTTCGGACACCTGACCGAGCGCGTGATGCTCTATGTGGTGTTTACCTTTGGCAAAATGATCATCGGGATTTCCGGGTATTTCGAGGGCGGCTTCAACATCAGAACGATTTATTTTTCGCTGGTGGGCTTTCTGATTGTTGCGGGGCTGTTTTTCAGCTACGGGCTGTTGTATGACCACTTTGTTGACCGGGAAGCAGGGACGGACAGCACATGGTATGTGTTGGTGCATGTGTTTTTGATCCTGTCCTTGAACCACATCACGGCGGCGATGGAGTTCATGCGGGAGGATTTCCAGCGCGGGACTGCGCACGCTGCTCAAATGCCGGAAGCGGAAAGGAAAGGCGCTGACGCTTAGCAATGTCAACGACGATGTGTTTGACATCTTTGCGATCACGGGCTTTGCCGATCTGTTTGACATACACCGGGTTTTGCGGGATTTCTCCATCCGGCAGAAAGAGTTTCTGACAGACAGCGTCAACGGCAAGATTTATGCCCTTGAGGACGACAATATGCTGAAAGTCTTCCGGTCGGATGTGACGATGGAAGAGGCGGATCAGGAGCGGGAATACGCCCACGCGGCGCTGGTCTGCGGGATACCGACCGCGATTCCGTTTGATGTCGTGTCCGTCGGGGGCGGGTACGGCATCGTGTATGAGGCGGTCGATATGGTCACGGTCGCGAATCTGGTGACGGCGGATCCCGCCTCGCTGGAGCTGCGCGCCGAACAGTTCGCAAAACTCCTGCGGGAGCTGCACGACACCGACGCAAAGGACAGCGGCCTGCCGGACATCAAGGATCGTTACCGACAGTGGGTGGATGTCGCCAGTCCGCGGTTGGATCCGAAGACGAAACAAAGGATCCTTTCGCTGGTGGAGAGCATTCCCGACCGCAATACCTATGTCCACGGAGAGATCAATCTGAGCAATGTCCTGCTGCACCGGGGGGGAGCTTTTGGTCATGGATATGGCGGGTTCGGCGTATGGACACCCGATTTTTGACCTGCAGGGCATCTACGCCGCGCTGATCAAAATCGAACAGGAGCGGCCGCTGTACTGCAGCACCTATTTTGGCATATCGGGGAGCAACTGCAAGCGGTTCTGGGAACATTTTTTGAAAACCTATATGGACAACAAGAGCGAGTCTGATCTGGCAAAGCTGCAGATGCTTTTGGAGCAGACCTACACCTTAAAACAGGAGCTGATATCCGTGTTGCAGGGGCTGGGATGAGAAGACATCCCGGCGCGGCAATGCAAGCCGGGGCATCCGGCATTTTGGGGTTTCCAAATCCAGGGATTTGTAGTAAATTGTACGGAAAAGACAAAAGAGGGAGGATACGGCATGGGCATACAGGTGATTGGCGGCATCTTGCTTCCCTTTCTGGGGACTTCGCTCGGTGCCGCGATGGTGTTTTTCCTCAAGGATTCCATTTCCGGCCAGCTCCAGCGCGTACTGACGGGATTCGCGGCGGGCGTCATGGTCGCCGCGTCCTTCTGGAGTCTGCTGCAGCCGGCGTTGGAAGGTTCCGCGAGTCTGGGACGTCTGTCCTTTGTCCCTGCGGCGGTGGGCTTTCTCATCGGGATCGGGTTTCTGCTATTGCTCGATGAGCTGACGCCGCACATGCACATGGACTACGAGGAAGAGGGTCCTGCGAGTACCTTAAAAAGAACGACAAAGCTGATTCTGGCGGTCACGCTCCACAACATCCCCGAGGGCATGGCGGTCGGCGTCGTTTACGCGGATCTTGTTTCCGGGCACGGCTTTGTGAGTGGGGCGGGGGCGCTCGCGCTCGCCATCGGGATTGCCATACAGAATTTCCCCGAGGGCGCGATCGTCTCGATGCCGCTTCGGGCGGAGGGGATGCCCAAACGGGCGACTTTTTTCTATGGCGTGCTTTCCGGAGCGGTAGAACCTGCCGCCGCGCTGGTGACGATTTTCGCCTCCGGTTTTGTCACTTCGCTGCTGCCGTATCTGCTCGCGTTCGCGGCAGGGGCGATGTTCTATGTCGTCGTGGAGGAGCTGATACCGGAGATGTCCGAGGGCGAGCACTCCAACTGGGGGACGATTTCATTCAGCTTCGGCTTTGTGCTGATGATGATTTTGGATGTAGCATTGGGTTAAACAGCAAGGAACGACATGAAGATTTTGTACAACGACGGACATGTGGAGGAATGCGCAAAGGAGATGGAGCTGGAAGTGCTGCGCCACTCCACGGCGCACATCATGGCGCAGGCGGTCAAGCGGCTCTATCCCGATACGCATTTCGCCTACGGGCCTGCCACGGACAACGGCTTTTACTACGACATGGATCTCGGCGACAGGGCGCTGAGTGACGACGATCTGACCGCCATCGAGGACGAAATGAAAAAGATCGTCAAAGAAAACCTGCCCTTTAAAATGTTTCCGCTGTCCCGCGAAGAAGCCGTCCAGCTTATGCAGGAGCGCGGAGAGACTTACAAAGCGGAGCACATCGGGGATCTGCCGGAGGATGTGGTGATCACCTTCTATCAGCAGGGTGAATACATCGACATGTGCCGGGGGCCGCACATCACCTACACCAAAGCGCTAAAGGCGTTCAAGCTGACCGGCGTGTCCGGCGCGTATTGGAAAAACAACAAAGAAAACAAAATGCTCACCCGCATCAACGGGGTCGCGTTTTTCTCCAAAGACGAGCTTGCCGATTACGAGAAGCGCATGGCAGAGGCAAAGGCGCGGGATCACCGCCGGATCGGCAGACAGATGAAGCTGTTTATGACGGACGATTTAATCGGAAAAGGGCTTCCGATGTTTCTGCCCAAAGGCTACGCGATCTGGCAGCAGTTGGAGGACTACATCAAGGAAAAGGAACAGATGCTGGGCTACCAGCATGTCATGACGCCCTGTGTGGGAACGGTCGGTCTGTACCAGACCAGTGGACACTGGGCGCACTACAAGGAAAATATGTTTCCGGTGATGGAGCTGGAGGACGAGGCGTTTGTCCTGCGGCCGATGAACTGCCCGCACCACATGATGATCTATGCCAATCAGCCCCATTCCTACCGCGACCTGCCGCTCCGGATCGGAGAGATTGCCCACGATTTCCGCTTTGAGCCAAGCGGCACGCTCAAAGGCATTGAGCGGGGGCGGCACTTCTGCCAGAACGACGCGCACCTTTTCGTGACGCCGGAGCAGATCAAAGAAGAGGTCAGCAGTGTCGTGGATCTGATTTTCGATGTTTACAAGGATTTCGGCATCACGGACTATCGGTGTGTCCTGTCGCTGCGCGATCCGGAGGACAAGGTAAAATACTATCAGGACGACGAAATGTGGCAGCGTGCGGAGACGGCGCTGCGTGATGTCCTAAAGGATCTGGACATCGAATTTACGGAGGAGATCGGCGAGGCGGCGTTCTACGGACCGAAGCTGGATGTCAATGTCCGGCCGGCGGTCGGCGCGGAGTACACACTTTCCACCTGCCAGTTGGATTTCTGTCTGCCCGCCAAATTCGATCTGAAATACATCGACAGCGACAGCACGGAAAAGACGCCTGTCGTGCTGCACCGGGCGATCCTCGGCAGTTTGGACCGGTTTATGGCGTATCTGATCGAGGAGACAAAGGGCAACTTCCCCCTGTGGCTGGCGCCGGTCCAGATCAAGGTGCTTTCCGTTTCGGAAAAGAGCCTGGACTACGCGAGAAAGGTCTATCAGACGCTGCGGGACGAGGGTCTGCGCGTCGAGCTGGACGACCGCAACGAAAAAATCGGCTACAAGATCCGCAGTGCGCGGCAGGACGAAAAGGTTCCGTATATGATCATTGTCGGGGAAAAGGAGATTGAGCAGAACAATATTTCCGTCCGCGACCGCGAGACGAACCAGACGACCGCCTATTCGGTCGAGGCATTCATCGAAAAGGTTCATCAGGAAATACAGAATCATTCCCGGTGAGAGGGATTTCCGGCGGTTCCGCAGAAGAGCGGAACCGTTTTTTCGCTTGGGGCATGAATCGCGTCAGAGGACATAAGAGAAACCGCGTTGAAAGGGATTGGCAGTATCCGAAAAAAATATATTATTCTGATCGTGTTGCTTGGAATCATTCCGATGACGGTTGCAATAGGCGTACTGGGAGTGGGATTTATCCGGGCCGCTTTTGGTGAGGCAAAACGAGAAGGCGCGTTGTACAACGAGGTCATACACAAGCACATCGCCGGACTGATTGAGAATGATAAGTATGTGCTCCGTGCCAATGCCAAAGACAGCGATACCGTGTATGCACTGAAGCATCCCGAGGACAAAGAAGCGCTTTCTATCGTGGCGGATAAAATTGACGAGCTGAACGAGCTTTTCAACGACGGCAACAACATGATCATCACCAACGCCGCGGGACAGCAGTTGCATCGGAGCGACGGTCTCGATCCCGTGCAGGTGGTGGATCGCAGATATTATCGCGAAGCCATCCACGGCAGGGAGTGTGTCTCCGAGGTCGTGGCAAGTCACGCCACGGGGAAAATGATCATTGTCATAGAAGTTCCCGTTTTCAGTAACGAGGGGAAGCCGATCGGACTGGTGCAGCGTGATTACAACATTACGGCATTGCAGGATTTCATATTGGATCTGGATGATTCGGACTCGGTGATTACGCTTTTTGATGAGGAGGGAAGACGGATCGCGGATTCCTCAAAGGAGGCTATCACGGAAAAGGATATGAAAGAGAGCAGTGAGATTTTTCCGCTGGTGTCGGAGGCTTCCTCGGAAGTAAAAGTGAATAGCGCCACCATCGCACAGGAAAAGTGCATCATAAGCTATTCCAGGGATGAGCTTACGGGATGGACGATAGCGACCTATATGCCGTATTCAAGTATCTTTGCGGGCATCTATCGGCTGGTGCTTGTGGCGGTAGTTTTGGGAGTGGTGCTTTTGCTGGTCGTGCTGCTTGCAGCGAGGACGATGGCAATTCACATTGACGGAATGCGCCTGTCAGCAGAAATCGACAAGCTGACACAGCTTTACAACAAAGCTTCCACGGACAGGATCTGCCGCTATATCATAGCGAAAAACGCTCCGGGTACCTTGTCCGCACTATACATCATCGATCTGGATCATTTTAAGGATGTCAACGATACCAAAGGGCATTCCGCGGGAGACTATGTGCTGAGGGAATTTGCGGACGCCCTGCAGCGGCTGTTCAAGCCGGATGACTGTGTGGGGCGGTTCGGTGGAGATGAATTTATCGTCATGCTTCGTGACCTGCCGGGGCTGGATGCCGTGAGGGAAAAGGCTAGACAGGTCGGCCGCATTGCGTCCGCCATCGAGTACAATGGAACATCCGCGAATATCACCGCCAGTATCGGCATTGCCACGACGCCGGTCAACGGCGATGATTACGACACGCTTTTTAAAGAGGCGGACAGGGCTGTCTATGCCGTCAAGAACGACGGCCGCAATGGTTTTTGTTTCCATGGGGAGATCGAGCATTTTGGGGGATGATGTGATCTGCTAAAAAGCGGCAAATCTGTCTTTACTCATTTTGGTTCCTCTTTGCAAATGAAACGATAACCTTGTATCAGTATATCACTTTTTTGTGTCGCTTTGAAACGGTTCAAAATAGAGTTTTCGCATACTTTCCGGTATGGAGGAGAACATCATTTCGACGACCGTCCGGGCAGGGGTGATGTTGTCATACAAAAGCCACTCCCTCGTCATGCCGACAGCTCCATAGCAGTAGAGGCGGATACTGTATTGCGTTTGCGTGTCCGGTGTTTCCGCCCCGCTTTTTTCTTTTGCGGCATCCGTGTACCGCTTCACAAATCTCTGTCACATAAATTTTCTCCAGCGACTTAATTTGATGTTTCATCAACAACAGGAATACTGCCATTGTTAAGAAGGCACGGGCATCGGTCGATATATATACAAATTGACAGGATGCCTGTGCCTGATGGTATGTATGGGCTTTGCTTTTGGGAGGGGAAATCATATTATGGCAATTCGTATCAATGGGAATGTTCCGGTTCAGACAAGAAGCAGCGAATCCGCAAAGGAGAAAACGGCGGCTCCGGGCTTTGACGCTGCGATGCGAAATGCAGTGTCGTCCAAAGAAACCATGATCCAACCGGCAGTCCATGATCATGGTGAATTGCATGGGAGAGAAAGGTTGGCGGATCTTGTCCGGCAGTATGGAGAGGATAATGACTATGCGAAGGCCCTCATCGGCATAGAAAAGTCGATTGATACATTTTTCCCCGGAATATCGGATGAGGCAAAGGATTCGTGGATCGATTTGTCCATAGACAGTGGCGTCAATCAGCTTACCGGAAACAGTCTCGATGGAAAAAGCGGGCACATCTCACAGGTTCTGGTACAAAAGACCGTGCAGGATTATCATGTGGCTCATGGAAATATGCAGTTTGTCGATGTGGGATGGGGGAGGTCGATGGAGAGCATCAGGGAAATCATAGAAAAGGCGATCCACGATATCGACCATCCGCTTTCCGGACAGCCGCCCAAAAGTGCCTCCGCGCAAAAACTGGTGGAACAGGAAAGAGACTTTTATGCTCGTTTTCTGGAAAAAATGGCTTGGTAAACGACTGTCGCAACAGACAAGTAAGAAACGGATATATCAGAAAATCATTTTTCAGAGGAAGGACAGATGGCTAAGAATTTGATTATCTACTATTCCAGAAAAGGCGAGAACTCTGTGAACGGCAGTGTGGAGACGCTGGCAAAGGGGAATACGGAAACCTGTGCGGAATTTATACAGAAAGCCGTCGGCGGAGACCTGTTCCAGATTGAGACGGTCAAGGAATATGCCGCTGATTACTATGCCTGCATGGATGAGGCAAAGGCAGAAATGCAGCAGAAGGCGCGTCCCGAACTGAAAAAGTATCTGGACAGCATTGATGCGTACGACAATGTCTTCATCTGCGGCCCCTGCTGGTGGGGACCGTTCCCAATGGCGATCTATTCCCAGATTGAACGGCTGGACTTTCACGGGAAAAAGGTGATGACGCTTGTCACCCATGAAAGCAGCGGACTTGGTAGGTGTGAGCGGGATGTGAAGCGTATCTGCGAGGGAGCGACCTTCGGGAAAGGACTGGCTGTCCACGGCGCGGATGCTCCCCGTTCAGAAAAAGCCGTGTCTGAATGGGCAAAGTCACAGGTATGACGAAGATGGATGATAAGGAACAACCCACAAAGCTCTATCACGATAGGTATACCACAAAGCAAAAAATGAGAAAACAATGGGGGGATAAGGCATTACCTGTGTGTCCGACATTTCTGGTTTTTGCATAGTGTCTTAAGATCGCATAGAGTCTAACACGGAAGACAACAGTTTATTATTGACATAAGTCAATAAAAGTAGTAGGATAGTTTCTGACAAATGTCAGAAAGGAACTCTTATGCCAAGACCAGTGCGATGCCGCAGAATTGAACAAATGCCGGTCTACCGCAGTTTTTCTCCTGATGACATTACAGCAGCCGAAAGCGTCAGGATGACGGTTGATGAGTTTGAAAGCCTCAGACTCCTGGATGATGAGGGTTTGACGCAGGAAGCCTGTGCGGATAGGATGAATGTCGCCCGCACAACCGTCACAGCGATCTACGAAAGCGCAAGAAAAAAGATCGCGGATGCGCTGGTACATGGAAAACGGCTGCTCATCACAGGTGGCTGTTGTGTGTTTGAACCGGTAAAGATTCATCAGAACATCATGGAGAAAGGAAATACTACAATGAGAATCGCAGTTACTTACAACAATGGAGAGGTATTCCAGCACTTTGGACACTCCGAGCAGTTCAAGCTGTACGATGTGGAGGATGGGAAAATTGTCAATGAACAGGTCGTTGACACCAATGGCAGTGGACATGGTGCTCTGGCTGGATTTCTTCATACTGCCAAGGCAGATGCCTTGATTTGCGGAGGAATTGGCATGGGCGCGCAGATGGCGCTTGCGGATGCCGGAATCAGGCTGTATGCCGGGGTGCAGGGCTCGGCGGACGAAGCGGCCAGGGCGCTTGCGGAAGGAAGACTGGTTTATGACCCGGATGCCCATTGTGATCATCACGGCCATCATCATGACGGCGATTGCGGTCATGAAAACTGCGGCGAACATAGTTGTCATGGAAATTGAATACTTATAAATGAGATGAGGGAAAATATGAGGGAGCTGCCTGCGGAGCTAATCACGAGGATTGCGCAGTGGTGCTTTGAAAAGTATAAGAAATGAGATGGAGGATATACGATGCAGTTCATAGTAAAAGCCTATGATGGCGAGGGTATGCTGGACAAGCGTATGGAAGTTCGTCCCCGCCACTTGGAAGGCATGAAAGCCCTGGGCAAACAGATCATCTGTGCCGGTGGGTTGCTGGACGATGAAGGCAGGATGAAAGGCTCGGCTCTGGTGATGGAGTTTGAGAGTCGTGCCGTGCTGGACGAGTATCTGAAGAACGAACCCTATGTGGTCGAGGGCGTCTGGCAGAAGATTGAAGTCGAAACTATGAATGTAGTTCTGGTGAATGGGGAGAAGAGATAAGTAGGCAAATCGTTAAGGAAAGAATCGAAGATGATGCAAACGAAAAAGCAGCTCTGAACTTTCCGATAACTGCCCTTTCGTTTGCATCAATTTCGATTTTTCCTGGTTGAACAAAGCGCGTCCGGGTTGCAAATATATATGGGA
>JAFUYB010000062.1 GCA_017470735.1 Lachnospiraceae bacterium
AAAGCACAGGGTTACGATACATCCTCATTGGTTAAATGCAACGATAACTGATGTTTGATTCCTATACTCTACCTTGCAAGAGCCGGGAATCTCGACTCTTTGCTTAAAGTCGGCCTAAAACTCTACGTTATTTTCACTCTTAACTTCCTCAATTTTACTGCATATCTGCTGTTACCCGGCGCAAATGACGGCTTATGCTACCATAAGCAACGGGTGTTATTAACTAAGCCTTGGAGACTGCACCGCCTTCATGAGAAAAAGTCCAACTGCTTAAGCATTTCCAGTGTTTTCCTCAGATACCGGTAGTCTGTGATTGACCAGCAGAACCCCGTCCGGTAAAGAGCTTTCACGGTAAAACGATTATCCACGGGGACAAAGGTTCTCTGATCATCATCACCAAGCTCATAGTTGACAAGAGGAGATACAGATTCATTACGTTTTTCATCAGCAAGTGCTGCCTTAAGCCTCTTGTCGAATTCCTCATCACTGACGATATCGATCCTGAATCCGGTTTCCCGCAGAACCCTGATCACAATTCCCATTTCGACCTTATTCGCGTTATACACATGGAATAAAGTAAACCTGCTGTCTGTTCCGGCCAAAGCCAGAATACCCCTCGCGGTCTCGTCAACAGGCGAAAACTCTGTCTGCTCATCCATCCGGGACATCGGGAAGGCTCCAAGCTTTACATAGGCGCGTAAAGTACGCATGAAATTATTGGTATGGAAGTTCAGCTGAAACTCTCCGTCTCTGTAACGGCTCATAAGATTCCCGATACGCATGATCTTCGCGTCCAGTCCCTCTTCCCTGATCTTCTTAAGTATCAGTTCCTCCGCGAGATATTTGGTATAGATATATCCGTTTGATTCAACCTCCTGCCCGACATTCAGTGTATTCTCGTAAAGAACGGCATCCTTTGCCCCCTCTCCCAGAATCGAGCCGGCTACGGAATATGTGGATACATGGATAAGCCGTGTCCCCTTCATAATACAGAGGTCCGCGAGCTTCCCCGCACCCTCGGTATTGATTTTTTTAAGAAAATCCACTTTTGCAAAGTGTTTCACACTGGCTGCGCAGTTGATGACCGTCTCAAATTTTTCCCCACGCACAGCCGCAATGAATGAAGGATCCGTGATATCTCCCGTAACTGTCTTTATCCTGTCGGCAAACAGTCCGACATAATCCTTCTCAAAATAATAAAACAGCTCCTGCTTCAGTCTTTCCGTTGCGCTTATGTCTTTGTCCCTTGCCAGACAGATTATCCTGCTGTCAGTATGCTCGATCAGTTCATGCAGCACATGCATGCCCAGAAAGCCGGTAGCTCCGACCATTAGCACATCGCCGATATCACCCTGTCTTATTTCGTCCGCATATTCCGGTGCATTATATTGAAGAGCGGGATCTGTCCGGCCGGAGGCTGTCTGTGAGTTCTCGTTCGAATAATCCGAACCCTTTCCCTTTACCGGTTCCTCTGCCGCTTCCCGTTCCCGCACCAGCTTTTCAAGTAATATCGCGGTCGGTGCGTTAAAAATATCCTGATAATAGATGGGCAGCTCCCTTACCCTTGCTGCCATCATCACCTTCGCCGCGGAAAGAGAGCTTCCTCCCAGTTCAAAGAAATCCTCGTCAATCCCCACTTCATCGAGTGAAAGAGCCTTTGCAAAAGCGGATGTGATGAAGCTCTGCAGCTCATTCTCAGGCTTTTTTATCTCTTTCATAACTGTGTGAACCTCCGGTTCCGGAAGCTTCCTACGGTCAATTTTGCCGCTTGGTGTCATCGGCATGGCTTCGAGCTGTGCATAAACGGACGGAACCATATAATCTGTCAGTGACTCTGCCAGAAAATCCTTCAGTTCGTTTTCCTTTATCACCGATCCCTCTGCCACAACATAGTACAGTACCAGCTGATCAGTCTTCACTGCTGCCACTGCCTGTTTTATCGCGTCGTGTCGAAGGGCGGTACTCTCGACCTCACCTAGCTCGATGCGGAAGCCCCGAAGCTTGACCTGTGTGCCGATGCGTCCCATGTATTCCATGTCGCCCTGTTCATTATAAAGTCCCAGATCACCCGAATGATACATTCTCTCACCTTTTACAAAAGGACAGTCCGTAAAGACCTTGGCTGTTACATCGGGAAGACGCCAGTATCCAAGACCCACCTGGGGTCCCGCATAGCAGATTTCGCCCTGTAAACCCAACGGCATAAGCTGGCTGCAGTCATCTACGATGAAAGCATAGCAGTTGGGCATAGGCTTTCCGATAGGCACGGCATCATAATAGACTCCGTCAGCAAGAGCATATTCCACCACTGCATCCGTCACTTCCGTGGCTCCGCAGACATTCAGCACCGTGACACCCTCAGCCTTTACCGCTCTTAATGCCTCGCCCCCAAGAGTGATAAACCTCTGTTTCATCCTGTAATTCTGCAGCAGCAGCTGCCCCATTGCCGTTGCATAGGCACTTCCCGTTATTTTATGCTGATCAAGAAACCTTATTATCGCCTCGGGGTCACGACGGATTGATTCCGGCATGATATAAAGTCCCGCACCTCCTCCCAATGCAGGGAACAGATCACGGATATGCGAATCAAAGGACCATGTAATATGATGACTGATACGGTCCTTTGGGGTAATGGAAAACCGCCGTATATAACACAGGGTATAATTCATGAGCGCATAATGCGGAATAATGGCTCCTTTGGGCCTTCCGGTGGAGCCTGAGGTATATATCATGTATGCGGCTCCTTCGGGCACCGCACGGTTTATCCGTTCTGCATCGGGAAATTCCGCGGCCGCCTCCTTAACTGTTTCCTCTGTCAGTACAGCTGCCGACTCTGAGTCTGACAGCATGTAATCTATACGTTCCTGCGGATAGTTGGGATCAACAGGCACATAGCATGCTCCGGCCTTTTGGATTCCGACAACGGCAGCGACATATTCCTTCACGCGATCCATTTTTATGGCAACAAAATCATCAGCCTTTACCCCGGCACGGAGAAGAAACGCCGCTATGCTGTCGGAGATCCTGTCAAGCTCTTCATAGGTATAGCACCCTTCTTCGTCCACAACAGCTTTATTTCCGGGATTTTTCCCGACATTGCGAAGGAACAGATCGATCACGGTCTCTTCCTTGTTGTAATCAAGGCACTCTCCCGTCGACACCTCCATGATCTTTTCTTTTTCACCGTCGCTTATCAGGGCAGCATCTCTGACATACTCCGCCTTTGCAAGATTTTCCGCCATATTCGCTATCGCGTTTGCAAAGATTGATATCTCCTTTTTTCCATAGATACGGCCGTCATATTCAAACGACAATGTATAGTGATCCGCTTCAGGGAAGACCTCTATCAGTACCGGCAGCTTTGCAGCATCAAGCGCAAGGCTCATATTCCCCGCGCCGTCCGGCCCCAAACCGATACCGTCCTGATATGAGAACAGGATCGATGCCTTTAGACCGGTCTCCTCCACTATTTTTGTATATGGATAATAATCAAGAGCCAGGCACTCCTGAAGCCTCTTATGGAACCGCTTCACATACTCCCCGGATGTAAGGCCTCTGCTTTCCATCGTGACCATCGGCAGGGTCTTTACAAACATACCCGTGCAGTCCTGCAGGGCTGTGTCCGCCAGACGTCCGTTACTGGTCGTCGCATACATCCCCTTCTCTTCACGAGTGATGCGTCTCAGAGCTTCGGCAAAAGCTGCCTGAAGAAAGCTTCCGGGCGTTACACCAATCCTCCTGCAATAATCCTCTATCTGCCCGGCCCGGACAGTCACGCTTAAGGTACAGCTTATGCGGCCGTCCGTCTTCCCCTGATCCTTAAGAGAAGCCACCTGAGCATCAGAAAGCATCCGGTCAAAATACTCCTTTGCACTTTTAACAGCGTCACCTTTCAGCAGCTTCTCTTCGAATAACGCATGATCAAATGCGGTTATCCTCTCCGGATCGATCCTGCCTCCGTTAAGCACGGTCTCAAGGTCTTTGAAGAATACAGCATAGGACATTCCATCAAAAATGATATGATGCACATCCATAAACAGCCATGCCCTTTTTCCAAAGGTATATATTCCGATCCTGTACAGTCTGTCATGCAGCAGATCAAAGGGAACAACCATATTCTGGAAAAAACTGCGATCCGGTTCCTTCTCCAATTCATGCAGCTTCACTGCAGGATCGTCTTCATCCCGCCTTCTGATCATCACATCGTCATTAACGTATTCCAGCCGGGCTTTCATACAGCTGTGCGCATTGACCACTGCGCATATGGCAGACAAAAGAGCCTGTCCGTCAATATCCTCAAAGACTCTGACAAAGGGGATATTATACTGTGTTGTCTGTGGATCTATCTGCCAGTCAACAAGCAGCCCTCTCTGATTTTCCGTTATGGGATAAAGCTCCCGTTTCTCCTCTGCCGTGATCCCCGCTACCCGGAGATCCATACACGATCTGTCGATCTGCGCCGCAATTTCGCGGATCGTAGGATTTTTCATAATATCCGTGACGGTAACCTTGATATCCGGATCGGCACTGATGCCTGCCGCCAGCTTCATGGCTCCGATGGAGGAAAGCCCGAGCGAAACCAGATCTGCCGTAACGCTTAATCCATCCGTATTAAGAACCTCTCCCACAATCCCGCACAGCATTCTCTCCGTATCGGTAGCAGGCAGCACGACCTCCTCCCTGTCGCCCGTTACGGGATCGGGAAGCCTCCTTCGATCGATCTTTCCGTTAGGTGTAAGCGGCATATCATCAAGACGAACATAGACAGTAGGAAGCATGTATTCGGCCAGAACTCCCGCAAGAGAAGCTTTCATGGCTCCCTCATCAACCGGAGTATCGCTTGTATAATACAGCACCAGCTGATCCCCTCTCACCTCAGCCGCAGCTTTGCCGATGCCTTTTTGCCTCCGCGACGCTGTCTCTATCTCTCCCAATTCGATACGGAAGCCCCTTAGCTTCACCTGTGTATCCTTCCTTCCGAGACACAGAAGCTCCCCTTCTTCGCTGTATCTTGCCAGATCACCGGTACGATACATTTTTTCACTCGGCAGGTAGGGACAGTCAACAAATTTTTCCGCAGTAAGCACCGGACGGTTAAAATAACCCTCGGCAATCTGAGGACCTGCAAGACAAAGTTCACCTGTCATTCCCCTGGGCATGAGTCTTCCCCGGTCATCACAGACAAAGGACCATGTATTCGGTACAGCCTGTCCGATAGGAATGTTTCCGGTGTCTCTCTTTTGGTCGACCACATGATAATTGGAAAAAATCGTAAACTCGGTGGGTCCATAGCCATTTATCAGCATGATGCCGGTCTTTTCGCAGGGAAGCATTTTCTCCCCGCCTATCATACAGTATCTGAGGTTCATCTCAGGATACTGATTGATAAGAGCCATACCGATCTGAGTAGACATGCTCATGGCGGTAATGTGGTTTTTTTCTATATAATCCCTCATTCCGGGCAAATCCTTCCTCAGCTCCTCGGAGAAAACATGAAGTGTTCCCCCTGCTGACAGGCTGCCAAAGAGATCATGAAGCGATACATCAAAGGAAAAGCTTGTATGAAGTCCGTTGACACAGTCTGCGTCAAGTCCCGGAAATACTAGAGCCCAGGCCAGAAAGCATCTTAAGGATCTGTGGCTTTGGACAACTCCCTTGGGTCTTCCCGTAGAGCCTGAGGTATAGATCATATATGCCCAATTCCCCGGCAATGCACGATCCACTCTTTTCGCATCTGGATATTTGGCGATAAGCTCCAATACCTTTTCCTGTGTCAGCACCTCTTTCGAGCCCGAATCCTCAAGCATGTAGGTAATGCGTTCTTCCGGATAACCGGGATCGATCGGAACATATGCAGCTCCCGCCTTATGGATACCGACAACAGCTGCGACAAATTCCTTAACTCTCCCCATCTTCACGCCGACAAAGCTGTTCTCCTTCACTCCGCTTGCAAGAAGATATGCAGCTACGGACGAGGATGCTCTGTCCAGTTCTTCATAGGTATAGCTTCCGTTTTTGTCCACAACAGCCGTCTTTGAGGGCATCTTATCAACTATATCAAAAAAGAGGTTCAGCCATGTCTGCTCCCTGTCATACGGAATCTCTTTTCCCTTTGAAAGAGCGATGAGCTCTTCCTTTTCCTTCCTTGTGACATATTCAAAGCTACCCAGCCTTTGGTCCGGTCCGGCTGATATCTGTTCCACAAAAAGCTCAAACAAAGCCAGAATCTGCCTTATCCGGGCTTCTGTGTAAACGGAAGTATCAAAGGATATCTGAAGAGACATCCTGTCCTCCCTGATATAGACTACGGGCAGGATGTCGGTGAAGCGTTCCTCTCTTGCGCATATAGTTTTAAGACTCAACTCCGGACTCTTTTCTGTCCTGCCGCTGTTATAATTTTCGAATACAAGAACCGTCTGTAACAGATTGCTTCCAAGATAGGTCTGTTCCTGTATCTGCGAAATATGGCAGTAATCATAAGCATTACTCTTTGCAGACTGTTCCTGCAGGATTCTTAACGCTTCCTTTGCCGTGGTATTATCATCCGTCTTTAAGCGCACGGGTATGGAATTGATAAAAAGACCCACCACATCATCCACATCCATTCCCGCGTTGTTCCTTCCGGATACAATCTTTCCGAAAACAACATCATCTGTTCCGCAGAAGGCGCCAAGAACCAGCCCCCACGCAAGCTCAATCCCGTTGCTGACGGTGGCGCCGGCTTCACGGCAGATCTTCTCGAATTTTCCCGTGGTTTCCACACTGAGAGTTGTGGTTATCTCATCCTGTTTGCTTCGCTCCTTTTGGGGAACACTTCCAAAGGACGGGATCTCTGCCCTTGTTTCGTAGCCGTGAAGCAGATCCCTCCAATAATCAAGGCCGGCACGCAGGTCCTTTTTCAATATCTCCCTTACGGCAGTCTCATAGCGCCCGGGATCGGGGATCATCTCCGGGCTTTGCGAACCGTCCATTTCCTCCCGGATGTACCTCACAAGGTCGCCCATATAGAGCCTGATACACCATCCGTCTACTATGATATGGTGTACGGCGACGACCAGATAGCTGTGAACTTCATCCTTCCTTGCACAAACTATGCCAAACAAAGGCTTGCGCTGCAGGTCAAAGCCTTTTTCCAATATGCGCTCCCTTATCCCGAAAACAGCTTCTTCAGGGTTTTTCTGTGCGCTCAGATCCACCGTTTCAAGGCTAAGCTTCCTGTCGATCACCGCCTGTCTGGGGATACTTACCCCTTCATGGATGATCGCCGTCCGAAGCACCTCATGCTTCCGTGAAAGCCGGAGCAGCGCGCGCTCCAGCTGATCCCTGTCAGGAGCTGCGTCTATTTCATATATGCTCACCAGCCGGTACGCCCATGCCTTGGGTTCTGATAAGTGCTTTAACAGCATGGCCTCCTGCATCGGGAGCAGAGGATATATCCGCCTTACCTTCTCACCCCGGGAGGCAAAATCCTCCATCACCCTTTCAAATTCCTCACGGCTCCACCCGGTCTCTCCCAGATCCGTTGCCGTGACAGCAGGCTCTTTACAGCTAAGGAGATATTCCGATATCGCCTTCATCTGCTCCAATATGCCCTCTGCTATTCTCCGGGCTGTCTGTCCATTGTAAGAGGCCTCATTGTAGTCAAGGTTCAGGATGAAAGACCCGCCCAGAATAAAGCAGTTGAAGGAAAGATCGGGCGAGATGGTATTTTCAGGACTTATATCCGGACCCGTCGGGATAGATGACTCCACGAAAAACGGCGCAGAATCCCCGTCCTGCCCCTTCTGCTCCGCATCCATCTCTCCCAGATAATTAAACCCGATCTGCGGAATGTGATCGGCCGAAAATGTCACCTGCTCCCTGCCTTCAATAAATCGCAGAATATTGTAGCCAACCCCCTTATTGGGTATCCGATGCAGAATATCCTTTATATTTGGCAGGTCACGGCTTATATCTCCCGTCAGGTCTTCAAGAACCACGGGATATAATGAAGTGAACCAGCCTACGGTACGATCCGTGGTCAGCGGCTCGCCAAGATCCTCGCGTCCATGCCCCTCAAGCAGCACGGACATATCCTTCATCCCGGTTACCTTATATACAGCAAGTCCTACTGCGGTCAGCAACGCATCGTTGACATCCGCCTTCAGCAAGCCGAAGTTTGCATGGGTAAACTGCTTTGTATTCTCCGGATCCATCGAAACATTGATGTGGCAGAACCGCCTCCCGTAATCCTTTCCTTCTGAGGTCCTGAGTGCCTCAAGCTTACCCTGCACATGCTTCCAGTAGGGGATCTCAAGGCTGAGGAGGAAGCTGTCGCGATACCGGTGTAGTGCCTCAGCGTAATCACGATAGGTATTGGTCTTTGCCGGAAGATGTATCTCCTCACCTTTCACTGCCTGTGAATATGCCGTTTCCATATCCGACATAAGAATACGCCATGACACGCCATCTATCACCAGATGATGGGTGGCGATATAGACAAGATCAGTATCAGCGCCATGAATGAGAGCAATCCTCACAAGGTTTTTTTCCGGTTCGAGATGAGTCTGGATCTCTTCACAGATTTCCGTGATCACACCATTTTCATCCGATGAGCTGAGTGCTGCGCTGTCTGTCCGGTATTCCTCTATACCGATACGCGCATGAAAGTCTCTCACATTCAGCTTTTTTCCATCAAAAACTGCCCTCAGGATATCATGCTGACAGCAGACAGCATCCCATGCTCTCTTTAGTAGCTCTTTATCTGCCCGCTCCTTCATGGAAAACAGCTTCGTCTGATTAAAGTGGCCGGGAACCGGAGTATGAAGGTCCTTGAAATAGGCAACAATAGCCGATTCCGGGACGGTTCCTTCATAGGGGTTTTGATCGATCGCAAAATCCTCTGCACCGATTGCTTTGCCTGCTATCCCTCGCACCGTTTTCTGCTTCATGATGTCCGCCACGGAAACCTTATATTTCTTTTCGCGAAGAAGGCTGACAAGGCGTATTGCCTTGATGGAATCGCCTCCGAGAAGGAAAAAATCATCCAGGGCTCCTACGGCGTTTTCCATTCCAAGTACCTGACGCATCGTACTTGCCACCGTATCCTCCGCATCATTTGCAGGCTCAACGTATTCTGCGGCAGATCTTGTCTCGGGTTCGGGAAGCTTCCTGCGGTCGATCTTTCCATTTGGCGTAAGCGGCATCCTGTCAAGCCTGATATACATGGATGGTACCATATACTCCGTCAGACTCTCTGCGAGGAAGCCCTTGAGAGCATTCTCATCGATCCTGATATCTGAAGTATAATACAGTACCAGCTGATCCCTTTTAACCTCCGCCGCCACCTGGGTGACTCCCTCATAGCTGCAGGCTGTAGATTCAATTTCGCCCATCTCGATACGGAATCCGCGCAGCTTGACCTGGGTGTCAATACGGCCCAGGTATTCCAGTTCACCCTCATCATTGTATCTGGCCAGGTCTCCGGTCCGGTACATGAGCTGTGTTTCTCCGGCCTTCACCGGGAAGCCTGTCCCGTTAAGAGGCTTGCAGGGAACAAACCTCTCCCTTGTCAGCTCCTCCTGATTCCAGTAGCCCTCCGCCATCTGCGAACCGGCAAGGCAAAGCTCGCCTGTCATTCCCCTGGGAAGCAGATTTCCATATATGTCACAGATAAGCGACCATGTATTCGGCACCGGACGTCCTATCGGGATGTTTCCGGTATCCTTATCCTGATCCACCACATGATAACTTGAAGTGACTGTAAACTCCGTCGGACCATACGCATTGACCATAGTGATATCCGTTCCTGCGCATGGCAGAAGCTTCTCTCCTCCAAGCAAGAGGTATTTCAGTTTCATTTCCGGATACTGATTCACCATGGCCATACCGATCTGCGTGGACACATCCATCGCCATGATCCCGTGTTCATTTATGTAATCGCGCATTCCGGCCATATCCATGCGCAGTTCTTCCGAGAAAACATGCGTCTGCCCTCCCGCAGCCAGAGGACAGAATATATCCTGCATGGAAGCATCAAAGGAAAAGCTTGACTGATGTGCAAAAACGCTGTCACTGTCAAAATGAAAATCAGCAAGCGTCCATGCGATAAAAGCCATGAGCGAACTGTGGCTTATAATTGCTCCCTTCGGCTTTCCGGTGGAACCGGAGGTGTAGATCATATAAGCACGATGACCGGGTGTTGCAAGGTTTACAGGCCTGCTTCCCTTAATCCCGTCATCCGTATAGTCCCTGACGGCTCCGGCAACAGCTTCCTCTGTCAGGATCACTTTTGCCCCGGAATCCTCAAGCATATATGAGATACGCTCCTCGGGATAATCGGGATCGATGGGCACATAGGCCGCGCCGGCCTTGTGAATGCCGGTCACTGTAGCGTAAAACTCCTTTATCCGTCCCATCTTAACGGCAACAAAGTTGTTTTCCTCCACTCCTTTATCAAGAAGAAAGGCAGCAACGCTGTCGGATACCCTGTCAAGCTCCGCATAAGTATAGCTGCTCCTAAAGTCCGTAACAACGGTCTTGTCCGGTGTTCTTTTAACATGGGCAAGGAAGAGGTCAAGCCAGGTCTTCTCCCTGTCATAAGCCAGCTCCCTTCCCTTTGAAAGCGCGAGATTCTCCTGCGTCTCCTCTTTTGAAAGAAGGCTAACCTCCGAAAGCTTTTTCTGAGTGATCAGCCCCTTGAGCACCCTGCTGTAGCACTTTGCAAAGCCTGCGATATACTCTTCGCTGTATCTGTTTGCATGGTATGTAAGCCGCAGGGTCAGGCTGTCGTCCTGCGCCATCAGCTCTGCTGAGAAGGGAATGCCCGTAGCAATATACGGCACCTCCCTTCGGATCAATTTGAAGGGACCCTCCTTCGGGAATGTCAACAGATCCGCATGCCAGACAAACTGTACATCACTGTTTATCCCTGTGTCGGCTGCGAGCTCCGCAAAGGAGTAAAGATCATTAGCCTTTGATCCCGAAAGCTGCTCCTTTAACACAGACAGATAGTCCTTCACTGTCATGTCATCTTCAATACGACAAAGAACCGGCAGCGTTGTTACGAACATGGATACCGTTCTTTTTGCGCGGGGATCCTTTCGTCCTTTGTATATGGTGGAAAAAACCACCTCCCTTTTCATGGTAACGGACGATAGCAGATATCCGAAAGCAGCCGTTGTGAGCACGCTCCCGGTCATGCTGTTTTTCCTGCAGAATTCCTTGATCTCCCCGTAGGAGATATCCAGTGGAAATGACAGATTCCCGTAGCGTATCTCTTTTTCATTGAGGTCACCGGCCGGCAGCGACACGGTATCAGCCTTTTCAAATTGAGCAAGGTTCCAATCCCTTGCTTTCTTCCATTCATCGCCTCCTCTTAACTCCTGCTCGGCTTCCGATGCGTCAAAGGCGGTAAAGCTTTCCTGCCCGATCGTCCCTCCGCTTAATATTTTCTCAATATCCTCTATCAGGATCCTCAAGGATATCCCGTCAAAAATGATGTGATGGAAATCCATGAAAAGGTATTTTGATGTTTCGGTTTCGATCAGTCTGACGCGGAAAAGCCGCTCATTCCTGAGATCAAAAGGTTGCACCAGCGATGCCCTGCTTTTTTCCAGCTCTTCATCGGTCATTTTCCCGCGTATACATATTTCCTGCCCGGCATATTGATCCCGGTACTGCAAAACCGGCGTTCCGTCCCCGTTCGTCACAACCGCCGAAAATAGCCCGCAATGGGCATGCACGGTTCTGCCGATGGCATCGGCAAGGCGATCCATATCCATGTCATCTGAGAGCTTAAAAAGCAGGGGATTGTTGTATATAGCTATGCCCTCCTGCTTCTCGCATTCCAAAAAAATTCCAAGCTGGGACTGCATAAGAGGACAGGTCTCTTTTATTTCTCTGTTATTCATTTCTTTCAACTGCTCACTCCTTTCTGTAATTGCCACATACCCTTGCTGCTATCTGGCCGACTTAAAGCTTATCATCATTCTGCTTACAGCGTTTAGACGGCTGCATATGCATTCATTATATATATCCTCTTCTTCACCGCTGACAATGCCTGCGGACGAATCATCCATGATCTCCCTCTTTGGATCGTACCGAAGTATTACCGACTTGTCGCCATTATCCCTCTTAAGTATGAACAGCGTACCATCAGCTTCCGCATCCCCTGATAAACATCCGACAAAAGGTTTTATCATCTTCTCCCGAACCATCCCCGCTTCCTCTTCTGTCAGGAAGATCCTGGCCTCTTCATACCATCCGGATATCGAAGCTTCATCTGCTCTCCCCCCACGGATGAAACAAATGCCCTCCATTTCATCAGACATGATACCCTTTAGCTCCCTGCAGCAGAACACAAGATACAGATATGCGATCACATAAGACAACAGCATGCTAAGCCACGGCGCATTTTCGGGCATGACAACGGCCAGAAGGAAAGCGGCAACAACCTGAATGACTCCCTGAAGGACATTTGCGGTGAACGCATCCATTTCTCTGTCAACGGATTGCAGATGCGCGCAGAATATCATGTTTATGAGCATAAATATCTTGCCTGTCGCGGTGATCCGTATCGCGGAAGGAAGTGTCGCTGTCATAACCGGATCCTCAGTCATAAAAATCCGTGTTATGAGCTGCGGGCTGACAACAAGGATGATCATAAAGGGCAGGAACACAAGTATGCCGAATTTCAGGGATATCCTTTTTATTATCCTTATCCCGTCCGTATTTCCTTCGCCATGATAGGTTGCAAACATCGGAACGGATGCGCCGGTAACCGCTAAAATGATCGTTGCCGCCATTATCTGAACATTATATATGATCGCGACATTTCCAAGACCGCTTGTCCCAAGGGCTGACTCCAGGATATTATTGGCCTGAAAGCTCTGGATGATCACCAGAATATATGAAACCGCCTGAGGCAGACCGGGCTTAATGATCTCCGCAAGACGAACCCCTGCTGTTTTATTGTACTTCCATATGAAATGACACATGCGATCCTTCCTGCGCAGATGCAGCAGAAACACCATACATCCGACAAGCATCCCGAAGACCGTACCAAAAGCAGCCACTCCGATCCCTTTATGCCAGACGATGAGTCCCACATAATCGATTATGATATTAACAATGGCTGAGACGATTCCGCCGGCCATGGAAAGATTCGGGTTATTGTCATCCGTCAGGATATAGGTAAAGGCGATCTGAAAAATAAGTGTAAAGGAGCCTGCCAAAAACACCGAAAGATACTCCTTTGCATAAGGTGTACTCTCGGGCGTGGCACTTAATATCCTTAACACGGGATCCATAAAGATATAAAACAAAGCGGTAAGAACTATTGATATGATAACAAGGCTTATTACCGAGATGGTAAAAGCGCGTCCGGCCCGTTCCCTGTTACCGGCTCCGGCTGCCTTCGCCATGCATATTCCGCCTCCGATCCCTATCATGGCTGCAAACATATCGTAAATTGATATGATCGGATAAACAGGGCTCATTGCCGAAAGTGCCACATCACCCAAAGCATGAGAGATGCACAGGGAATCCACGATAGGCGCAAGCTGGCTGAAAAGGAGACCTCCCATGGTTGGCAGGAAATATTTAAAATACCCCTTTGCTATCATTTTTTCCTCTGTTTTGATTTCAGAAGTAAAAGTCATTCGTTCTTCTTCCTTTCTTCATAGACTGATGACATTATATCAATTAACACTCCGTTCAAAAAGAGGTTTTCAAAGGTTGGCTCCGCTCTATCAGGATATCTTTTTTACATGCAAGCCACGTTTATTTCCACTTTCGCTTAACCTGCTCATTTAATCCTTTGACCTCATATCCGTAAATGCCCAGCCACGTCGCTACCCCGTGCTCCCCGGTTCCGACGAAGGTGCCGTTTATACACTTCACGGCACGGGCCTCATCGTAGTCACCGGTGATCTCGCTGTTCAGGCTGTCGTACGACTCCAAACGGATCATATCCTTAGATTCACGAAATCGTGAAAAACCCTGAGCATTCCGTCTATTCATGTCGGACAAACTACGGGGATCGCTTTATTCCCAATCCTCATCGTCTTCAAGAAAATACTCGCTTTTCCCAAACAATACCTTCATATAATCACTTCGGGAGAACAGCACTCTTATAACCTCAATAACATCACCGTGGATTCTGTAAAATGCCATATACTCCTTAAATGTCATATAATACAGTCCCGTAAACTCGCCCATGTATGTGAGCTGACTACCTGTCTTAGGATACTTCTTCTTTTGTTTCAAGGCATTACGAAGATCTTCCACATATTTGTCCGCTATATCAAAGTTTTGTGACGCCTCCCAGACTTCATCCCACACACGATCCAGATCATCTTCAGCGATCGGAGAGTATTTCAGTTGGTAAATCATATTTAACCCCCCGCTTTCTGTTCCATTAGCATCTTTTCCTTCTGCTTACGCCTCTCAATAAAATGTTTATCAAGATCTTCATCAGAGAGCCAGCCTTGTTCTTCTCCAGATTGTATACCCTTGTTTATCTCGGTCAGGAGTCTTACCATCGCCCTCGCCTTTTCAAATTCCTCATCATCCTCTATGCTGTGAACGCTAAACTGACCATGACCATTTTTAGTCAGATAAACAGGAGCATTTGGTTTTACTTTTTCAAGTACCTGTCCATAATTTCTCAGTTCGGATACTGGTGCTATCATCGGCATATCAATCCCTCCTCGCTTAAACATGATTGGTTTGAATTGCCTTCATTA
This sequence comes from Lachnospiraceae bacterium, assembly GCA_017470735.1. Taxonomy (GTDB): domain Bacteria; phylum Bacillota; class Clostridia; order Lachnospirales; family Lachnospiraceae; genus RGIG4930. The sequence continues at coordinate 14,727 of JAFUYB010000062.1, forward strand.
TAGCGTATCCGCAGGAATCAGTCAATAAATCATTCGAATAATTCATCGAATGTTTTTGGCGGCATATATCTATCAGATGTTCTTAATAGGAGTCATCTAAAATATCACACCGGATAGTGATCATGCTTGTTCAGCCCATATCAGCATCATACAAAAAAGACCCGCCGACACGATATCGACAGGTCACGGTGGGTTGCTGTATTGCCCGATACTTACTGATTTTACTGGTTTTCTGATGGATGTACCGCTGCGTATGTCCCTCCTCACAGGGATACACGGAAACTTTTATTCCAATCCATTCTATTACAACATCGGCGATACCCTAAACAGCGGTAATATCGACTTCATCTATGCCCAGACCAATGATGCCTTCGGGCAGATTGAAACCGTCAATGTGAATACCGGCGAGAAAGAAATCATCGGTTCCTGGAACGAGCGTTTCTCTTACACAGATGAAGATATTGATGCTTACCTGACATGGACCTGCAAAGAAGGTTATGAGCATATCATCCTTGCCGGACACTCTCTAGGAGCCAACAAGGTGATCTACTATCTTTCCCACAATCATGATCCGCGCGTGGAACACTTCTTCCTGCTCTCTCCCGCCAATCTGACCTACATGATGTCCGGCGTGACTGCACAGGAAAAGCAGATAATTAGGGATCAGGTCGAGCGTGGCGACGGAGATAAGATGCTTCCGTTCCCCTTCATGGGCTGGGTGGAGTGCATCGCCCATACCGCCTATGACTGGCAGTTCTCCGGGATGCTCAACAATGTCCATACAGCTCATGACGGTGATTTCTCTCAGGCTGAAAAGATCACGCACAACGGGGCGCTGCTGGTGGGAACCTATGATAACTTTACAGACGGAGATCCTTCCGACTTCCTGCGGAATCTAAATGCCCATATGCCGACGGCAGATCAGAATAAACTGATCTTTATAGAAAAGACCGGGCACACCTACCAGATGAAGAATCAGGAAGTGGCAGATGATATCCTTGCTCAACTGAGCGAATGGAGGGACGCATGACATCCGATGGAAGTTGTTGCCTGTTTCCCTAACGCTTCCGGCAAGTTCAACCTATGACATTTTATGCCAAGAACCGTGCCGAGAGCGCGGACAACATCCTCGTCCAAGCTCCGCTGATCACATTCCCGAAGGGCAGGATTTTTATGTCAAATTTCATTTACAGTTTTTCCGCCATGCGTCTGCCTGCATCATAGGCATTTTGCAAATCTACTGGAAACTGGTCTTCTTTATGTTTTGTCCGGTAATCGAATAAATCCTTGGAAAATCCGACAAAGCGATTCGGATCATCAAAATGCAATGTTTCAAACGAGTATACTCTCTCCGGTTTTGTCCCGAACGCATCTTCCATAAAAAGATCAAGTGCGTCAAAATGAGGGGTAAATTTCTTTTCCATTACTTCCTGCGGCTGGTTCATTGTATAAATGAACGCCGTCTCAATGTGCCTTTTCTTATCCTCAGACATTGCCGTCATGGAGTAAAACAACCGCTCCAAAAACCCCCTTAACTCCGCTGTCACATCCCACCAGTAAATTGGGCTGGCAATAACAATTCCATCACAATTCTTAACTTTCCTCAACAATTCATAGGAGCCGTCCTTGACGATACACTGGCCTGGATCGAGTGTTTTTATCCGGCAGCCATAACAGCTTTTGCATCCCGATGCTTTCAAGTCATACACATAAACTTTTTCTATTTCCGCATCTTCGCGCGTCTCTGCAATGCCTTTGATGAAGCTGTCCAGCATCTGATCCGTGTTTTTCCCTTTTCGCGGGCCGCCGTTTATTGCATATACCTTCATGCCACACCTTCCTCCTTTACCGTACCAATCGCTTTCTGTGCAAGCCGTACACCCAATTCATACGCCGCCTGCTCATCCTTCGGGAACTGCTCGTCGCGCTGTTTTCTCTTCGCTTCTTCTTTGAACATGTTGACATCATAGCGGTCGTAATTATTGAACTGGTAGGTATCACAGGAATACAGTTCCTCGCCGGTTCCCATCAGCCTGCCGAACTCTTCCGTATTTCGTCCGAGAATAGTGTAATATCCGACCTTTTCCAGCCAGTCCTTCGGGCAGTTCATTGTATAAATGCACGCCGTGTGGACAGTCTTATGCGGAACTTTAATGCGGTGACCGTCGTTTTCATCTACAAGGTAGGTATCAATCGGAAACAGCAGGCGTTCCAGAAAATTACGGACCTGTCCTGTGGGATAACTGAAATAGATCGGCGATCCGATAACGATAATATCCGCTTCAAAAGCCTTTTCCAAAACCGGACGGATGGAGTCTTTAATCGCACATAATCCATTACATTTACTGCCCTTGATCTTGCAGGCAAAGCAGCTTTTACATCCTGTAAATTCGTAATCATACAGATGTACCAGCTCCGTTTCGGCACCAAGACTTTTAGCCCCTTCCATTGCTTTTTTGAGCAATGCCACTGTGTTGAAATTTTTTCTTGGACTTCCGTTCAAAAATAATGCTTTCACTTTCAATAACCTCTCTTCCCATTACACTATTACTTTTCTTACTGCGATATCAACAATATAACATCCTCTCCCTAATAAGAAAAGTAGTAATTTTTTTCTTACCTGCCTCATCCAATTTTTCCGGTTTGCTTTGCTCCTATCACATCCAGTCGCATCTGCTCTACTCCCCATTCATGGATGCGGTACAAGATGGGAATCAGCCCCTGTCCCCTTTCTGTCAAGGAATAAACGACCACCGGCGGTATGTCGTTCTGCTGATCGCGATGTACCAGCCCTGCTTCCGTCAGCTCTTTCATGCATTTGGCAAGCACCACATTGGTAATAGGCGGAATGCCCCTTCTGATTTCGTTGTAGCGAAGCGGTCCTTCGTCCGCCAAATGCCATAAGATGTTGATCTTCCACTTCTGCCCGATCAGGCTCATCGCGTACATGACCGGACATATCTCCTCTTCCGTCAGTTCTCCGTTCTTTAAGAGCATTGGCAAATCGCTGATTTTCATGGTCCATCCTCCGTTTAGGTAAGAAAAAAGTTACTACTTCCAATTTCTAACCAAAGATAGTATATTCATACCATATCAAAAAACAAACTGTCAAGGAGGAACTGACGCTTATGAAATTTTATGCATTGGTGGGAAGCCCGAGAAAAAAATGGAATGATGACCAGCTTATCGACAGGTTCATTGACGGAATCCACGACCTGCTGCCGGACGCGGAAACGAAAAAGGTGTATGTATACGATCTGGATTTCAAAGGATGCCGTAGCTGCTTTGGATGCAAACTAAAAAAGAACGAAACAGGGGATTGTATCATCAAGGACGGGATTCACGACCTCCTGATCGATATCCGAAACAGCGATGGATTTGTCATGGCGTCTCCGATTTATTTCATGGATATTTCCGGAGAAATGCGCTCCTTTTTGGAACGCCTCATGTATCCCGGTCCGACAAAAAAGGAGCTTGTCATATCTACCATTTATACCATGAATATGACGGAAGAGATTTTCAAGGAAAAAATGGCTCCCGTAACCGGCTTTATAAACGCTTATTTTAATGCGAATTTCCATGCAGGCGAAGTGGATACGATTACCGCTTTCGATACATTACAGCGGAAGAATAACGACCTTTATGTGCCGGGACATACGGATCATGAGGCGAAAGCCGCGCGCCATGAAGTTCAGTTCCCGATCGATCTTCAGAATGCATTTGATGCAGGCGTTCGCTTCGCAAACAAGGCAAAGAATAAACAGGATGAGCATTCCTGATTGCCGCAGTACGGTATGTTTCTGATAATGTTAAAAAGGCAGAGAATGGTGCTTCTCATTCCCTGCCTTTTCATCGTAACAGACGATTTTTTGTGAATAATGCTAAATATAAAAGCTGAACGGTCTGCCTTTCGGCTGATCACAATCAGTGGTCAGGAAATACCTTTGTCTTGTCCAAAAAATCATTTACCTCTGCTGCTTTTGACATACTTGTGGCTCCTATTTCTGTTCTTTGGACCGCCGCTGCTGAGCATTAACAGTCCGTTCTGTACCCAAAACGCAAGCTCTGCCGCCAGAACCATAACAGCAGCATAATCCAGAAGAAATCTTACCCTTGATTCGCCAAAATCGAAGAAGGCAAACATCTCCTTCATCAGCAGGTAATCACCGATCCCCCGCTTAATAAAAGCATATACCCCATATATCGCTATCAAAAGAAACAATACAGCAACAACCGTTCTTACCGCTTTATTCATGCGGCTCTTCATCTTTGCGCTTATCGCCCTGAAATGAAGTCCCAGATGAAAGCTCATCACCATTAGGATGTCGATTGTCATTCTCGCTTTCTTCATAAACTCATTTCTTCTCTATCATCTTCACAATCCTCGCCGGATTTCCGACTGCCACAGCATTATCAGGGATGTCTTTTGTAACAATGCTACCGGTTCCTATGATCGCATTTTCTCCCTGTGCAGTCTTTCAAATACATTCACTTAGTTCACCTCTCTAATATGTTGACGCCACGCTCCGTGTGATCTTCCATTCACCGGTTATTCTCTTCATCCTTGGCAATCATACCGTCATACATTCTCTTATAAGCACTCCTAACAAGTTCCTTTTGCGCATCCGTGTGCATCCTGCGGAGCATCCTATTACTGCGGGCTTAATGGCCCATAGTAATAGGACGCTGTCGCACCACCGTCTGCAAGGAATGTGGATCCTGTGATAAATGCTCCGGCATCACTCATCAGAAGCTCTGCGATATTCGCCATTTCATCAGCGGTTCCCGGTCTCCCTGCGGGACACTTTGCAAACATATTCTTATAGAAATCTCCACGAGGGCCGTTAAACTCATCGATAGCAAGAGGTGTTACGATGATTCCCGGTGCGATATCATTGAGCCTTGCTCCTCGCTCACCCCAGCGGACACACTCATACATCACGCGCTTCTCATTACATCTTTTCGCCATCTGATAAGCATGAAGCGTATCCTTGATGTTCTTCGGCTTTAATATCTCAAGGTCAAGCAGTTCTTCCGTCGGCGTTGTGGCAAGCGCTCTGTCTTCTTCCGGCGTAAGCTGCGGCATTCTCCATCCAGACTGGCTTGAAATTGTCACACCTGCTCCGCCTTCTGCAATGACCTTCCCGACCTCTTCCAGAAGAACCGCCGTGCCATACAGGTCTACCTTAAGTATTGCTTCGATCGGTGCCTGTGAGGGAGATACGCCAGCTCCATTGACAAGATACTTGATCTCACCATATTCCTGAGCCCTCTTAATCATGGCAAGAATAGACTCCCTTGATGACAGATCCATTTCAAACGGTTCCACATCAAATCCGGCATCCGTCATGATCTTTGCAATGGCCTCGCAGTTTTTCATGCTCTTATCGCCGAGAATGATCTTCTTTCCAAACCCGACTCTCCTGGCAATCGCCATCGAAATCTGCCCTGCACCTGTTACGATCATTACATCTCTCTTCATTATGAAACCCTCCTTATGCTATTAAAGATTATTGTATTCTTCGTCACTGACCGGCTCACACCACTCGGTGGAACCCTCTTCTTCGGGTATCTCTATCGCGATATGCGAAAACCAGTCATCCTTAGTAACCCAGCTCCGAGAGCCAGTCATTTACATTCTGCCTCACACTGTCCGGATTGTTCTGCGCATCCGTTCCCGCTATGGCAAGTCCCGTACCTACTGTACTGTTTAGGCACGCATCGGAAAGCTTCCTGTCAAATCCGGACAGCCCGCTTCCAGCATGTGTGGAAAACGGAATAAGTGTCTTTCCGGCGAGCCCATCGGCATTTTCTTCAAAAAATGTGTACATGATCATCGGCCAGTCGCCCCACCAAACCGGTGCGCCGATAAATATGGTACTGTACTGCGACAGATCAGGAACCTCTCCTGCATATGCCGGTCTCGCATTCTCATTTAGGGAAACACTGATTAATTCAACAGTTAGTGTATAGTTTTCATTGGCTGGAATAAAAGAATATAGATAGTATATTCAAAATAGAAAAAGGAAGAGGAGAACTCCCCTCTTCCCAAACGGAAGGATTTCCCTTATTATGTTATT
>JAFUYB010000063.1 GCA_017470735.1 Lachnospiraceae bacterium
GGCGGTTTTTAATATACATGAGCCACCTCCCGATGGAAAGGGGAAGCGCTGCCGCCGTAAATAATCATACTATATTCCTGGTGATGTTCCCATATAAAAAATGCACAAACTTTCTTTGCGCAGGTAAAAAGCTGGCAAAAAAGCGTTTTTCCTTGCCCTAAACCACTAAATATGGTATGGTTTATTCTGTGTGTCCATGAAATCAAAGCATAGGGCACCGATGCAGGCGGGACAAATCCGGAGGAGCAGTATGGAAGGGCAGGGGAATCAGAGAGAAAGCATCGGCTTCGGTCTGGCGTCGATGATCTGCGGCGCGGCGGCGCTGGTATTTTTCCTTCTGTTCATCAATATTCCGCTGGCAGTGGCGGCGATCGTTCTGGGGATCATCCAGATCGTAAGCCACCGAAAAAAATTATTCGCGATAGTCGGGATAGCGGCAGCGGCAGTCTCGATCATCCTGATGCTGATCGGCTGGGGCATCATCTTCATCGGCTTCTCCGGCGCCGATTCGCAGCTGCTGGAGCAGTTTCAGCAGGATTTACTGCAGCAGTATTACAATGAAGGCCAGACATTGTAGTTCGGTATGGATATGAGCGTAGTATATAAGGAAATACAAAGAAAGGAAACCAAATGTACCAAAAGGTGAACACGGACCTGAACTTCGTCGACCGCGAAAAAGAAGTCGAAAAGTTCTGGAAAGACAACGGCATCTTTGAAAAATCACTGGAAGAAAGCAAAGGCGGCGAGACCTACATGTTCTACGACGGGCCGCCGACGGCAAATGGCAAGCCGCACATCGGTCATGTGCTGACCCGCGTCATCAAAGACATGATCCCGCGCTACCAGACGATGAAGGGCAAATATGTGCCGCGCAAAGCCGGATGGGATACCCACGGTCTGCCGGTTGAGTTGGAAGTGGAAAAAAAGCTTGGCTTAAACGGCAAAGAGCAGATCGAAGAGTACGGCATGGAGCCGTTCATCAAAGAGTGCAAGGAGTCCGTCTGGAAATACAAGGGGATGTGGGAGGATTTCTCCGGGACCGTCGGTTTCTGGGCGGACATGGACGATCCCTACATTACCTATGAAGATGATTACATCGAGTCTGAGTGGTGGGCGTTAAAGGAGATCTGGGACAAGGGGCTTTTGTACAAGGGCTTTAAGGTCGTGCCCTACTGCCCGCGCTGCGGGACGCCGCTGTCGGCGCAGGAAGTGGCGCAGGGCTACAAGACTTTAAAGGAGCGGTCGGCGATCGTCAAATTTAAGGTCAAGGATGAGGACGCGTATTTTTTGGCGTGGACGACGACGCCGTGGACGCTGCCGAGCAATGTGGGCTTGTGCGTAAATCCCAATGAGGCGTATGTCAAGGTCGAAGCGGCTGACGGCTTTACTTATTATCTGGCAGAAGAGCTGGCGGACACCGTGCTTGGCGGGCTGGCAGACAAGGAAAATACCGGGGCGGCGGAAGACGGCGGAGCCAAAGGGCAGGATGCCAATAAGGTTCTGGAGCGTTTTACAGGTAAAGATTTAGAATATAAGGAATACGAGCCGCTTTACGAATGCGCGAAGCTTGCGGCGGACAGACAGCATAAAAAAGGATTCTTCGTCACCTGCGACAACTATGTCACGATGTCAGACGGTACCGGTATCGTCCACATTGCGCCGGCGTTCGGCGAGGACGATGCCAATGTCGGGCGCGCTTATGACCTGCCGCTCGTGCAGATGGTCAATGAAAAGGGCGAAATGCTCGACGAGACGCCGTTTGCGGGGATGCGGGCAAAGCCGACCGAAGCCGAGATGAAGCAGGGCAAAAAGAGCGCCGATCCTGCTGTGCTTGAAGATCTGCGTGACCGGGGGCTATTGTTTGCCGCGCCGAAATTCGAGCATGATTATCCGCACTGCTGGCGCTGTGACACGCCGCTGATCTACTACGCGCGTGAGTCGTGGTTTATCAAGATGACGGCGGTGCGTGACGATCTGATCAAGAATAATAACACCGTCAACTGGATTCCCGAGTCGATCGGCAAGGGCCGTTTCGGCGACTGGCTGGAAAATGTCCAGGATTGGGGCATTTCGCGCAACCGCTATTGGGGCACGCCGCTGAATATCTGGGAATGCGAGGACTGCGGGCATCAGATGTCGATTGGCAGCCGCAAAGAGCTGGCGGAAGCGTCGGGCAATGACAAGGCACTGACCGTGGAGCTGCACCGTCCGTACATTGATGAGATTACCTGCGCCTGCCCGAAGTGCGGCAAGACGATGAAGCGCGTGCCGGAGGTGATCGACTGCTGGTTTGATTCCGGGGCGATGCCGTTTGCGCAGTACCATTATCCATTTGAAAATAAAGAGCTGTTTGAGAAGCAGTTCCCGGCGCAGTTTATTTCCGAGGCGGTCGACCAGACGCGCGGATGGTTTTATTCGCTGATGGCGGAGTCGACGATCCTGTTTGACAAGTCGCCGTATGAGAATGTCATCGTCCTCGGTCATGTCCAGGACGAGCACGGGCAGAAGATGTCCAAGTCCAAGGGCAACGCGGTCGATCCGTTTGACGCGTTAGAGACCTACGGCGCGGACGCGATCCGCTGGTATTTCTATATCAATTCCGCTCCATGGCTGCCGAACCGCTTCCACGGCAAAGCGGTACAGGAGGGACAGCGGAAGTTCCTCGGTACGCTGTGGAATACTTACGCGTTCTTCGTGCTCTACGCGAATATTGACGATTTTGACGCGACGAAATACACGCTGGATTACGAGAAGCTTTCCGTGATGGACAAGTGGATCCTCTCCAGGCTGCATTCGACGATCCGCGAGGTGGATGACGACCTTGGCGGTTACCGGATCCCGGAGGCGGCGAGAGCGTTGGACGGCTTTGTGGACGACTTGTCCAACTGGTATGTCCGCCGGAGCCGGGAGCGTTTCTGGGCAAAGGGCATGGAGCAGGATAAGATCAATGCCTATATGACGCTTTACACCTGCCTTGTCGATCTGTGCAAGATCGCGGCACCGATGATCCCGTTCATGACGGAGGAGATTTACCGGAATCTCGTGGCAGGTATTGATAAAGACGCGCCGGAGAGCATTCACCTTTGCAGGTTCCCTGGGGTCAGGACGGACTGGATCGACGAGGAGCTCGAAACCAATATGAAGGAGCTTCTAAAGATCGTCGTATTCGGGCGCGCCTGCCGCAATGCGTCAGGGATCAAGAACCGCCAGCCGATCGCGCGGATGTTTATCAAGGCAGGTAAACAGCTGCCGGATTATTTCATGGAGATCATTGCGGACGAGCTGAATGTCAAGTTGGTGCAGTTTGCGGATGATGTGTCCGATTATACGACTTATGAGATCAAGCCGAATCTGCCGACGGTCGGTCCGAAGTACGGCAAATTCTTAAAGGGCATTCAGGAGACGCTTAAGGGCATCGATGGCAATGCGGCCGTGGCGATGCTGAAAAATGACGGGGCGCTCGTGCTGCCGGTAGCGGGCGGCGCAGTGACCGATCCGTTTGCGGATGGCAGCGGCGCGGCAGGAGGCAGCGATGATATCCGCCTGTTGGAGGAGGATCTGCTGATCACGCAGATCCAGAAGGACGGCTATGTAACGGATGGCGATAATGAAGTGACTGTTGTTTTGGATGTCAACCTGACCGATGAGCTGATCGAGGAAGGGTTTGCAAGAGAAATAGTATCCAAGGTGCAGACGATGCGAAAGGAAGCGGGCTTTGAGGTGACAGACCACATCAATGTGGGCTTCGAGGGTTCCGATCACATTGCCGGCATATTTGAAAAATGGGGGGATGTGATCGCGCATGACGTTTTGGCAGAATCTATTTCAGAAGGAGAAAACGGAGGCTATTCCAAAGAGTGGAATATCAACGGAGAGGAGGTCCAACTCTATGTTCAACGATGTTAAGATTTACGACAGATCCCGCTCGGCGGCGCAGGCAGAGCCCCAGCATATAGATCCGGCGATGGCGGCAGTCGGCGGTGATCAGCCAGATGCGGAGCTGCTGAAAAAGACGATCAAGAGCAATGTGCGCCGGCTGTACCGCAAGAATTTTGACGAGGCGACGAATCAGGAGCTGTACCAGGCGGTATCGCTTGCGGTCAAGGATGTCGTGATTGACAACTGGCTGGCGACGCAGAAGGCGATCCATGAGCAGAAGCCGAAGATCGTCTACTATATGTCGATGGAATTTCTGATGGGACGGGCGCTCGGCAATATTCTGCTCAATCTGTCCGCTTATCAGAATGTCAAAAAGGCGCTCGACGACCTTGGCATTGACATCAACGCGATTGAGGATGAAGAGCCGGATCCCGCACTCGGCAACGGCGGTCTCGGACGGCTGGCAGCGTGCTTTTTGGATTCGCTTTCAACGCTCGGTTATGCGGCATACGGCTGCGGTATCCGCTACCGCTATGGTATGTTCAAGCAGAAGATTGAAAACGGCTATCAGCGGGAGGTGCCCGATGACTGGCTGAAACACGGCTATCCGTTTGAGCTGAAGCGTCCGGAGTATTCGTATGAGGTAAAATTCGGCGGCTATGTCCGTATGGACAATGACCCGTCCGGCAAGATCCATGTGTCCCACGAGGGATATTCTTCAGTCATGGCGGTGCCATACGATATGCCGATCGTCGGCTACAACAACCATGTGGTCAATACGCTGATCATCTGGGACGCGCAGCCGAAGCAGGAGTTTTCGCTGGATTCGTTTGACCGCGGCGACTACGCAAAAGCGGTCGAGGATGAGAATCTGGCGCGGAATCTGGTCGAAGTGCTCTATCCGAATGACAACCACATTTCGGGTAAGGAGCTGCGCTTAAAGCAGCAATATTTCTTCGTGTCGGCATCCCTGCAGAGGGCGCTGCAGCGTCATAAAAAGGAATTCGGTTCGCTGTCCACGCTGCCGGAAAAGGTCGTTTTCCAGATGAATGACACGCATCCGACGCTGACGGTGGCGGAGCTGATGCGCCTGCTGATGGATGAAGAGGGGCTCGGCTGGGACGATGCATGGGAGATCACGACCCACTGCGTGGCTTATACGAACCACACGATCATGTCGGAAGCATTGGAGAAATGGCCGATCGAGATTTTCTCTCGACTGCTTCCGCGTATTTACAACATCGTTGAAGAGATCAACCGCCGGTTCTGCCTTGATATCGAGCGGGAGTTCCCGGGGGATGAGGGCAAGAAGGCCCGTATGGCGATCGTCCACGACGGACAAGTGCGGATGGCGCATCTGGCGATCGCGGCGTCCTACTCGGTCAATGGCGTGGCACGCCTGCACACCGAGATTCTGAAGAAGGAATCGCTGAAGGACTTCTACGATATGTATCCGAAGAAGTTCAACAACAAGACCAACGGCATCACGCAGCGCCGGTTCCTGCTGCATGGGAATCCGCTGCTGGCGGATTGGGTGACTGACCACATTGGGGCGGAGTGGATCACCGATCTGTCACAGATGAAAAAGCTGGCGCTTTACGCGGACGACGAAAAGGCGCAGCTGGAATTCATGAATATTAAATATAAAAATAAGATCCGTCTTGCTGAGTATATCCAGCAGCACAACGGTGTGGCAGTCAATCCGCGGTCGATCTTTGATGTACAGGTCAAGCGTCTGCACGAGTACAAGCGCCAGCTGCTGAATATCCTGCATGTGATGTATCTGTACAACCAGATCAAGGAGCATCCGGAGATGGAATTCTACCCGAGGACATTCATCTTCGGCGCAAAGGCGGCAGCAGGATATGAGATTGCAAAATTAACTATCAAGTTAATAAATAATGTAGCCGCTGTGATCAACAACGATTACTCAATCGAGGGCAAGATCAAGGTCGTCTTCATTGAGGACTACAAAGTATCAAATGCTGAATGGATTTTTGCGGCAAGCGATGTATCGGAACAGATATCGACGGCCTCTAAGGAAGCCAGCGGCACCGGCAACATGAAGTTTATGTTGAATGGCGCTTTAACAATCGGAACAATGGACGGCGCGACGGTCGAGATGGTCGAAGAGATGGGCGAGGAGAATGCGTTCATCTTTGGCATGAGCGCTGATGAGGTCATTGCGTTAGAGCAGAACCGCAGCTACAATCCGATGGATATCTTCAACGAGGACCAGGATATCCGCAAGGTGCTGATGCAGCTGGTGAACGGCTTCTATTCGCCGGACAACCCCGAGCTGTTCCGCAAGATCTACAACTCCCTGCTGAACACGGAGTCGACACAGTACGCGGATACCTACTTTACATTGAAGGATTTCCGTTCGTACGCCGAGGCACAGGCCAAGGTGGAAGAAGCATACCGTGATGAGGCAGGCTGGGCGAAGAAAGCCATCCTGAATGTCGCGAATGTCGGCAAGTTCTCATCCGACCGGACGATTCAGGAGTATGTGGATGATATCTGGCATTTGAACCGGATTACCGTGGCAGAGACTTTTTAAAAGCGGATTAAATTAAAAGGACGATTTTATAAATAGAGGTAGTGGTGTAAATGACGGACGATGCAAATCGTACAAAAGACGGTGACGGTTACGAAAACGCCTGCTATATGTGCCGGCGCCTGGAGAGCTCGGCGGGAAAGCTGATCAAGATTCCGGGAAATATTTACATTTGCAGTGACTGCATGCAAAAGACCTTTGACTCGATGGATGCCCTTGGACTGCAGCAGATGATGCCGCGGACGATGACGGGGCAGCCTAAGCCGCCGCAGGCAGACAGCCGGGAGGACGGTGCGGCGGCACCGGGGACAGAGGCTGCCGCAGAACCGGAAGGGCAGGAGGGCAGTTCTCCGGATGCCAACGGCCAGGAAAATGGCGCGGAGAGCAGCTTCAGCTGGGGCAGCATCCCGAATGTCAGTCTGATCAATCTGTCCGATATTTCCAGCTTGTCCAATTTGTTCGGAAATATGGGCATGAGCATGGTGCAGCCGCAGAAGGTGCGCAGCAAAAAGGCAAAGACAAAAGAAGAGCCAAAAGAAGCGCCGGTTATTGACATTGAAAATATTCCGCCACCCCATGAGATTAAGGGCAAGCTTGACGACTATGTGGTCGGCCAAGAGCATGCCAAGCGGGTGATGTCCGTGGCGGTGTACAACCATTACAAGCGGGTCTTTTCGGCGGATGCCCATGATGCTTCGGCGTCAGGAGACGATTGGGACGATGATGTCGAGATCGAAAAGTCCAATATGCTAATGGTCGGTCCGACCGGCTGCGGCAAGACCTATATGGTGCGGACGCTAGCGCGGCTTTTGGATGTGCCGCTCGCGATCACTGATGCGACAAGCCTGACCGAAGCGGGTTACATCGGGGATGACATTGAGAGCGTCGTCTCCAAGCTGCTTGCGGCGGCGGATAACGATGTCGAACGCGCGGAAAAGGGCATCATTTTCATCGATGAGATTGACAAGCTGGCCAAAAAGCGGAACGCGCACCAGCGGGATGTCAGCGGCGAGTCCGTCCAGCAAGGCATGTTAAAGCTTCTGGAGGGTGCCGAGGTCGAGGTGCCGGTCGGCGCGTCATCGAAAAACGCGATGGTGCCGATGGCCGTGGTGGATACTTCCAATATTTTATTCATCTGTGGCGGCGCGTTTCCGGATCTGGCGGATATTATTAAAGAACGGCTTAATAAATCGTCGTCCATGGGATTTGTTTCTGATTTAAAAGACAAGTACGACGAGGAAAAGGATATTCTCGCGAAGGTGACATCCGAAGATCTGCGGAAATTCGGGATGATACCGGAGTTTTTAGGGCGGATGCCGATCGTCTACGCGCTGGAGGCGCTGGATGAGGAGGCGCTGGTCGCGGTGCTGACCGAGCCGAAGAACGCGATCACGAGACAGTACAGGAAACTCTTGCAGTACGATGAAGTAGATCTGCAGTTTGAAACCGAGGCGCTTCACGCGATCGCGAAGAAGGCGATTGAAAAGAAACTGGGCGCCCGGGGCCTGCGTTCGGTCATCGAGGAATTCATGATGGACATCATGTATGAGATCCCCAAGGATGACGATATCGGCACGGTGATCGTGACCAAAGCCTATGTCGAAGGAAACGGGGGACCGCAGATCGTGATGCGCGCTGCAGGAAACGCTTGAACTTTTCCTTGCCTTTTTGACTGTCTTATGCTAAAGTCTATAGGATACTTTTTATATTTCTTTGGAGGAACTAGAAATGAACAAGGGAACAGTGAAGTGGTTCAACAACCAGAAGGGCTACGGATTCATTTCCGATGAAAATGGCAATGATGTATTTGTGCATTTTTCCGGCCTGAACATGGAAGGCTACAAGACTCTGGAAGAGGGAGCGACGGTTGAGTACGAAGTGACCGAAGGCACCAAGGGTCCGCAGGCGACGAATGTTACGGTTATTTCATAAGGATCACGGATCGGGGTTTCGCAATACCTGCTGCCGCATTTTTTGCGGGAAACGGGGACAGGCGAAGCCCTGTTTCTTAATTTGGGGTATTTTATTCATCTGTTCAGCTTTGCTTTTGGGAGGCTGCTCGCCGCTTGAGACCGCGTTTGACGGCGTGGAAAAGGGCGTCATTTCGGCTATGATCGGGACGCCAAAGGAAGTGACGAGCGTATCGGAAGACAGGCTTGCTTATCAGCAGCTGTCGGAGCATGAACAGGTTTTATATGACCAGATGCTCGACTGTATTCTAAAGCAGGAGGAGGAAGTGCCGCTGTCGACGGTGGACGCAAAGGAGTGCGACAAGGCATTTTCTGCGGTAATGGCGGACTACGGCGGGCTGTTCTGGGTCAGCGGATATTCTTACCGCACTTACGGCAAGGGTGATGAGACGATCGGTTTCGTCTTTGAGCCGTCTTATACAATCTCCCGCGAGGAGCGGGACGAGACGCAGGATAAAATAGATAAAGTGGTCGAGGAATGGCTCGCCGGGCTGCCTGCGGACGCGGATGATTACACCAAATCCAAATATGTCTTTGAGACATTGATCGACCGCGTGGATTACGATAAAGACAGCCAGAACAACCAGAATATCATTTCCGTCTTTTTGGGCGGGGCGACGGTCTGCCAGGGATATGCGGATGCGACCGGGTATCTGCTGCAGCAGCTGTCGATCCCTTCGATGGTCGTGACCGGAGAAGCGAGAGGCGTTTCACACGCGTGGAATCTGGTGCTTCTGGACGGGGATTATTACTATCTGGATACGACCTGGGGCAACAGCATGTATTTGAATACCGACGAGGAGACGGTCAAGCATGTCAACTACGCCTATCTGAACATCACGACGGCGGAACTGATGCAGACCCACACGATCGATTCGTCGATAAAGCTTCCGGACTGCACGGCGATCACGGACAATTATTTTTCCCGCGAGGGGATGCTGTTTACTTCCTGGGATGAGGACGGGATCGGAATCGCGCTGTCCAACGGTTATTACAATATGGAAAAGACCGTTTCGGTGAAGTTTTCGGGGATGGAGCTTTACAACCGGGCAAAGCAGTATTTCATCAACGACGGACATCTGACGGATTACTGCGAAGGTCTTGAGACCATTACTTATATGGAGAGCAAGGACACCTGCGTGCTGACAGTGGAGTATCCGTGAATAAGCGTACTGGCGGTGCGTCGACGCCAATGCTGTCAAGGGCAATTCAGGCAAGTAATAAAGTCCATTTTTTTGGAATCGGCTGCACAAGTATAGTGAGGGGAGCAACACCATGTATAAAATTATCATCGACAGCTGCGGGGAGCTGTTTCCGAAAATGCGGGAGGACGGCCGCTACATCAATGTCCCGCTGACGCTGGAGGTGGGCGGACAGCAGATCGTTGATGACGAGACCTTTGACCAGCTCGATTTTATCCGGCGCGTCAAGGCGTCGCCCAAGGGGCCGAAGTCGGCATGCCCGGCTCCGGGGAAATATTTAGAGGCGATCATGCGTCCCGTAAAACAGATTTTATCGGATACGGCGGATAGGCTCAATCCGTTGAAAAAAGCGGAGACAGAAGAAGAGCATGTGTATATCGTGACGCTTTCGGCGCAGCTTTCGGGCTCCTACAACAGCGCCGTGGCTGCCAAGCGGATGTACGAGGAAGAGCACGATGATAAAAAGATTTATGTCTTTGACTCTAAATCGGCTTCGATCGGACAGACATTGATCGGTCAGAAGGCCGCTGAATGCGAGGAAGCGGGAATGGGCTTCGCGGATGTCGTCAATGCCGTGGAAAAATACATTTCCGAGCAGCACACGTTTTTCGTGCTGGAGACGCTTGAGACCCTGCGCAAAAACGGGCGGATGTCGGCGTTCAAGGAAAAGATCGTCAATACGCTGCGCATCAAGCCGGTCATGGGTTCGACCGACGACGGCAATATCCAGAAGCTTACGCAGGTACGCGGAATGAGCAAGGCGATCGCGAAAATGGCGGACTGCATGATCGAGGTGACGAAGAACTGCGGCGAAAAGGCGCTTGCGATTTCCCACTGCAATTGCCTGGAGAATGCGCTGAAGCTCAAGGCAGAGGTGGAAAAAAGGGCAAAGTTCAAGGATATTTTTGTCGTGGATACGAGGGGCGTATCGACGATGTATGCCAATGACGGCGGGCTGATCATGGTGGTATGACGGGAGTCTGACAAAACATATCTGTTTCAGTTGGATGCAAAGCGGCCGCAAAGTGATGGCAGATGAAGTGACGGATTATGGAATTTCATACACCGATGGAAGCGCTGACGGTCCTGGGGCTGGATCAGAACGCGACCAAGGAAGATATTAAAACAGCATATCACAAAATGGCCGCCTATTACCATCCTGACGCGCATGCGGCGGGTGAAGCCGAGACGACCGAATCCTTTCTGGTCATCCGGCAGGCCTATGAATATCTGATGGATGCCTATGAAAAGGCGCTGGCGGCATATCTGGCGGGACAGCAGAGAGGCATGGCCCAATCGGCGGGACTGCAGAGAAATATGGACGGTTCCGTTGGAAATGCAGCAGGCCGGCAGACTGCGGGCTGGGAGCAGGGACTGTCCGACACGGGCGAGGTGTCGCGGGTGCTCGGCAGTAAAACGGCGATACTCCGTCAGGAGACGAACCGCAATTTCGCGGAGCAGCGCGTCAAGCAGGAAAAGCGTCTGAAAAAGGAACGGGAAGCGAAGCGGCGCAAGGTGGAGGAAGAATTAGCTTCCTACAAAGCGGACGCGGCGTATGAAGAGGCGATGGCCAAGATCCATGCGATCCGCGCGGCGGAGATCACGGCGCATATCATAGAGACTGTGGTGCTAGGGAAGGGTTCTGTGTAAAATTTAGCTGTGATTTCACAAATGATTTCAAGGAAAAATGAAATGGCGCGCCAATCCCCTTGACAAATCGTATGGACAGAGTATAATTAGATTGCGTGCAATTTAAAACCGTAAAGCAGAAAATAGAAAACGGTTCCTGATGAAAGAAGGGGGAATGGATCATGGCAAGTATTTATGATTATTCGGTGCCGAGACCGGACGGAAGCGAGCTGCCGCTGGCAGATATGAAAGGAAAGGTCATCATCGTAGTCAATACGGCGACGGGCTGCGGATTCACGCCGCAGTATGAGCCGTTGGAAAAGATGTATGAGAAGCTCCACGACAAGGGTCTGGAGATCATTGATGTGCCCTGCAACCAGTTTGCCGGGCAGACACCGGAGACGGATGACGAGATCCACGAGTTCTGCACCTTGAAGTACAATACGCAGTTCCCGCAGATGAAGAAATCAGATGTCAACGGCGAGAATGAACTGCCGCTGTTCACATTCTTAAAAGGGCAGAAGGGTTTTGAAGGCTTTGGCAAAGGTCCCAAGGCGATGGCGATGAGCGTGATGCTCAAAAAGATCGACAAGGATTACAAGGATAAGCCGGATATTAAATGGAACTTTACGAAATTCGTCATCAACCGTGACGGCGATGTAGTAGCAAGGTTTGAGCCGACGGAGAAGATGGAAGAGCTCGAAAAGTGCGTCGAAGAGCTGATCTGACGGACAGAAGTGATTGAAAATAAAATACGATATAAAAACTCTGCCGGACATACGGATTAAAGACGGCAGAGTTTTTTGTTGAATTATGTTATCATATATGATATACTATTAGGCGTGTCTGTTGATACGGGACGATGGAAAAGGGGGATGTGAATGTTTCAAAAGAAGTTGCATTTTGACCGCAGGGCGTTTCAGGACAGGGATATCATTTTGTGTAAGACGACCAACTCCCGCGCGGGCAATCAGGCGGCGGCTGCGCTGACGCGGGCATGTGTTTCATTTTCCAGGCAGTGGATCGGGATACCGTTTCTGTTCCGTCATCGCTACAGAGGCTCCAAGGAGCTTTGCATCATTTCGATCAACCGCAACGAATACTCCCGCGCCAGACGCGCGATTTCCGACATGGATCCTTATTATTACCGGAGACTGCGGGTGCATTTGGTTTAGGGATTATTGAGGGAGATTATTATCGGGACGAGAGTGAAGATATATGAGATTTTCGGACAGGTAATCACAAAGCAAATCATCATCAGTATTGGTATCCTACTGTACACCCATGAGAAAGCAAAATCTGCACTGGAATCGACCTGAACCCAAGATGAACCAAGTGAACCCACACATTTTTGACAAAGAAAAATCCCCGAAGCCTTTATTTTCAAGACTTCGAGGACTTCTTAACAGCAAGCGACAGACGGGGCTCGAACCCGCGGTCTCGACCTTGGCAAGGTCGCGCGTTACCAACTACGCCACTGTCGCATTTATTTTCGCTGCATCTCTGCAACAAAAGGCATTATACGAAATACCGCTCTGTTTGTCAAGCAAAATTTTCAGAAGTTCGGAAAAATTTCTGAAAAATTATGAAGAATGATGACAAATGGAGGGGCAGGCTTTATGAAAAAATATTATTCGGCTTCACTTTCAGTGAGTCCTGCTATATAATCCTCTGTTGCGGAAAGATCTATGCTTATGGCTTCCAGCGGATCATCGGCGTGCGCCTCTTCGTACAAACCGTATGCTGAGTAACCGATCCAGCAAACGATAGCGATAAGAATAAGCGTGACAGCGACTTTTTCGAGGACCAGCCCACGCTTCTGTTTTTTTACTATTTTCTTGCGGTTCTTTTTTAATTCTTTGTTGTGGTCAACTTTTGCCTGACTCATGACCGATTCCTCCATATATTAATGTAAAATTTTTCTATGAAAAATGACACGTCAACAATTATATACTTTTCCGGGCGGAATTGCAAATTTTCATGTTGCATTTTTTTTCGCCTAACACTAAAATGGTATACATTCATATATTTTTACCTTTGCGAGTGAATGCGGACAGAGTGAAAATAAAGGATGGGCAGACGGGCTGGATGGAGGTAGCATAATGAGCCGGGCGGATCAGATTTTTGTCGAAATGTGTACGGATATTCTGGAAAACGGGATTTCCACGGAAGGGGAAAAAGTGCGTCCGCACTGGGAGGACGGCAGCCTGGCGTACACGATCAAGCGGTTCGGCGTGGTCAACCGCTATGATCTGTCTAAAGAATTTCCGGCGCTGACCCTGCGCCGGACGGCGATCAAATCGGCGACGGATGAGGTGCTTTGGATCTGGCAGCGCAAGTCCAACAATGTCCATGATCTAAAGCCGCACATCTGGGACGAGTGGGCGGATGAGGATGGTTCGATCGGCAAGGCGTACGGTTACCAGATGCAGGTGAAGCACCATTATTCTGAGGGCGATATGGATCAGGTGGACCGGGTCATTTATGATTTGAAGCACAACCCGTTCTCGCGCCGTATCATGACCAACATCTATGTGCATGCCGACCTGTCGGAGATGAACCTTTATCCTTGTGCTTACAGCATGACCTTCAATGTGACGACGCGGCCGGATACAGACAAGCTGGTGCTGAATGCGATATTGAACCAGCGTTCGCAGGATGTCCTTGCGGCGAATAACTGGAATGTCTGCCAGTACGCGGTTCTGGTCCATATGCTCGCCCAAGTCTGCGATATGGAAGTCGGTGAATTGGTTCATGTCATTGCCGATGCCCATATTTACGACCGGCACATACCTTTGATAAAAGAACTGATCGCAAGGGAACAGCATCCCGCGCCGACATTCTGGCTGAACCCGGATGTAAAAGATTTCTATGAGTTTACGGATGAAGATGTTCGGCTGGATAATTATGTGACAGGCGAGCAGATTAAGGATATTCCGATTGCGGTTTAGTAATTTGAAAACTTGAAAATTTGATATCAATCCTAACGGAACGCTTTCGCGAGCACTAGAAGCACAGAAATCTTTGATTTCGTTTTGCTTCTGCGCACACCGTGGGGCATTTACGCAACGGTACTAAACTCACTCCGTTCGTCACTCTGTGGGCTGAAATGCAACGAAATCAATCATTTGATTTCTGCATTTCATGCCTTCGTGCCGGCGTAAATAACGGTCCGCACGGATGGATATAAAATTTTCAATATAATTCAGATTAGGAAACACACACATGAAACTAATAGCAGCAACAGACCAAAACTGGGCCATCGGCAGAAAAGGCAAGCTTCTTGTCTCTATCCCGGAAGATATGAAATATTTCCGCGACACGACCACGGATCATGTCGTCGTTATGGGGCGGAAAACCTTGGAAAGCTTCCCGGGCGGCAAGCCACTGCCAAACCGTGTCAACATCGTCCTGACCGCCAATCCTGCGTATCAGGCAAAAGGAGCGGTCATCGTTCACTCTTTGGACGAGCTGGCAAAGGAACTGGAAAAATACGACACAGATGACATTTTTGTGATCGGCGGGGAAAAGATTTACCGTCAGCTTTATCAGCAGTGCGACACGGCGTACATTACGAAGATCGATTACGCCTACGAGGCAGACGCGTATTTTCCGAATCTGGACAAAGACGAAGAGTGGGAATTCGTCGGAGAGAGCGAAGAGCAGACCTACTTCGACCTGACCTATACATTTTGTACCTACCGTCATAAATAAGAGGAGAACCCAATGGCAATGGACATCGCTGGAAAAAAATTATTTGTCAAGGCATTGCAGGAAGAGGGCGTGGATACGATCTTTGCCTATCCGGGCGGCTATGTGACGGATATTTTGGATGAATTGCAGAGGACAGAGGGCATTCGTATCGTGCTGCCGAGGCATGAGCAGGCGCTGGTGCACGAGGCGGAAGGCTACGCGCGGGCGACCGGCAGGCCGGGGGTCTGTCTGGTGACGAGCGGGCCGGGAGCGACCAATACGATCACGGCGATCACCGATGCGCACTATGATTCGATTCCGGTGATCGTGTTTACGGGGCAGGTGCCGCAGGGGCTGATCGGCAACGATGCGTTCCAGGAAGTGGACATCGTCGGCATGACACGGAGCGTTGTCAAATACGGCGTGACCGTGCGTGACCGGAAGAAGCTGGGGCAGATTCTGAAAATGGCATTTCATATTGCAACGACCGGCAAGCCCGGGCCGGTGCTGATCGATCTGCCCAAGGACATTCAATTAAAAACGGGACCGGCGGAATATCCGTCCGAGGTGCATATCCGCGGATACAAGCCGAATGAGTCCGTGCACATCGGGCAATTAAAAAAAGCATACAAGCTGCTGCGTTCGGCCAAGCGGCCGATCATTTTGGCGGGAGGCGGCGTTCACATCGCAGGCGCGGAAGAAGAGCTGACCAGGTTTGCAGAGGAGATGCATATTCCGGTCGTGACGACGGTGATGGGCAAAGGATCGATTCCCGAAGACCATCCGCTTTATGTTGGCAACAGCGGCATGCACGGACGGTATGCGGCAAACACGGCGGTCAATGAATGTGATGTGCTGTTTTCGATCGGCACGCGGTTCAATGACCGGATCACCGGTGACCTTAATGAATTTGCGCCCAATGCCAAAATTATCCATGTGGATGTGGACACATCATCGATTTCGCGTAATGTCGTTGTGGATGTGCCTGTTGTATCGGACGCGAAATTGGCGTTGGAAAAATTGTTGGAATGGGCATCGCCGAAAAAGACAAAGAACTGGCGGGAGCAGATCCATCTGTGGCAGGAGGAGCATCCGCTGCAGATGCGCCGAGACCGCGGGATGACGCCGCAGATGATCATGGAAGGGATCAATGAGGTATTCCCGACCGGTATCGTTGTGACGGATGTCGGACAGCATCAGATGTGGGCGGCGCAGTATATTACATTAAATAAGGATAGGCGGATGTTTACATCCGGAGGCTTGGGCACCATGGGCTTTGGATTCCCTGCGGCGATCGGAGCCAAGATCGGCGCGCCCGACCAGGATGTCGTCTGTGTGACAGGGGACGGCGGCATGCAGATGAATATGCAGGAGCTGGCGACGGCGATTTACGAGGATGTGGATGTGACGGTCTGCATTATCAACAACCGTTATCTCGGCATGGTGCGGCAGTTCCAGCAGGTGTTCTATGGCAAACGCTATGTGGATACCTGCCTGTGCAGTCCGGGCGGCAGTCCGATCGACGCGAAAGCTTCTGAAGCAGAACAGCCTGTGTATGTGCCGGATTTTGTGAAGTGGGCGGAAAGCTACGGCGCGCTTGGGATCCGTGTCGAACGGGGCGAGGACATCATCGAAGCCCTTTCGCGGGCCAAGGAGCACAAGGGCGCGGCAATCGTGGAATTTATGATCGCGACTGAGGAAATTGTCCTGCCGATGGTCAAAGGCGGCGCGCCGATGTCGGACATGATACTTTAAGGGGGTTCTTCTTATGAACAATCTAAAAAACCGCTGGATCGCGTTATATGTGGAAAATGAAGTCGGCGTGCTTGCCAAAGTGGCGGGATTATTTTCGGCAAAATCCTACAACCTGCAGAGCCTGACGGTCGGCACGACAGAGCATGAAGACATTTCGCGGATGACGATCTGCGTGACGAGCGACGACATTACCTTTGAGCAGATCAAAAAACAGCTTAATACGATGGTCGAGGTCATCAAGGTGATGGATCTGACAAATGTGCCGATTCATATGAAGGAGATCTTGTTCGCGAAAATCAAGCGTATCACGGCGGAGGAAAAAGCGGAAGCGTTCCGGATCGTGGAGGTGTTTGCGGCGAGCGGGCATATCCGGACGATCGACATCGGCGAAGACAGCATGATCATTGAAAGCGCGCTGACCGAGCGGCGGAATAATGAGCTGTGCGCGCTTTTGCGCAAGACTTTCAAACACATCGATATTGTCCGTGGCGGCGCGGTAGCAATGGAGGCGATATCGACCAGCTGTCGCTGATGGTACGGTGAAAGATTTTTGATATAGTTTCCGGACGGCTGAGAATATGATGCAGACGCTGTTCGGACGGTTGTTCACAAAAATTTATGGGCATTATTCACAAAATTTGCCTTGAATGTAGACCCTTGTTATGGTATTATTTTTGATGTTGATGTACAGGGGTCTATTTTTTTGACGGTTTGACGGGAGATTAAGGGGTACTTTCTTCCATGGGCAGTCAGGGGGATGGATCGAAAATACAAAAAGAAAAGGAGAAACAAAGATGGCAAGAAAAGTAGTATTAGCAGGTGCATGTCGTACGGCAATCGGCAAGATGGGCGGTCAGTTTGCGGGGACACCGGCGGTGGATCTCGGTGCAGTTGTCATCAAAGAGGCACTGAACCGCGCAGGCGTAAAGCCGGAAGATGTGGATGAGGTCAAGATGGGCTGCGTTATCCAGGCTGGTCTGGGACAGAATGTAGCGCGTCAGGCATCTATTCAGGCTGGTCTGCCGATCGAAGTACCGGCGATCACGATCAATGTGGTCTGCGGTTCCGGTCTGAAGTGCGTCAATGAAGCTGCCAATATGATCATGGCCGGTCAGGCAGATGTCGTCGTGGCAGGCGGTATGGAGAATATGAGCCGCGCGCCTTACGCATTAGACAATGCCCGTTACGGTTATCGTATGAACAATGGCGTGCTCAAGGACACGATGATCTATGACGCGCTGACCGATGCGTTCAATCAGTATCATATGATGATCACGGCTGAGAATGTTGCTGAAAAGTACGGCCTGACAAGGGAAGAGCTGGACGCATTCGCTGCAAAGAGCCAGCAGAAGGCAGAAGCTGCTATGAAGGAAGGCAAGTTCAAGGATGAGATCGTTCCTGTCGAGGTCAAGACCCGCAAAGAGACGATCATCGTTGACACGGACGAAGGCCCTCGTCCGGGCACGACGGCAGAAGGTCTTGCAAAGCTTCGCTGCTGCTCCGGCAAGAAGGATGGCGGTGTCGTTACGGCGGGCAACGCTTCCGGCATCAACGACGGCGCTGCAGCAGTTGTCGTGATGAGCGAGGAAAAGGCAAAAGAGCTTGGCGTTAAGCCGATGGCCACTTTCGTGGCAGGCGCTCTGGGCGGCGTTGAGCCTGAGATCATGGGCGTTGGTCCGGTTCCGGCAGTACGCAAGGCGGTAAAGATCGCAGGCGACGGCTACTCTGTAGCAGACATGGATCTGATCGAGGCAAACGAAGCATTCGCGACACAGTCACTTGCAGTGGCACGCGACCTTGAGTTC
The DNA here is from genome assembly GCA_017470735.1 of Lachnospiraceae bacterium. Taxonomy (GTDB): domain Bacteria; phylum Bacillota; class Clostridia; order Lachnospirales; family Lachnospiraceae; genus RGIG4930. Next base: position 18,491 of record JAFUYB010000063.1, read on the forward strand.
GATATGGACAAGGTCAATGTCAACGGCGGCGCAATCGCGCTCGGACATCCGGTAGGCGCTTCCGGCTGCCGTATCCTTGTGACGCTGCTTCATGAGATGCAGAAGAGAGACGCCAAGAAGGGTCTTGCGACACTCTGCATCGGCGGTGGAATGGGCTGCGCGACGATTGTTGAGAGAGACTGATCCGTTATAGAGCATGAATACAGATTGGGAGGTGTATTTATGGCAACAAACACAAAAGAATACAACGGATATCTGTTTGACCAGTTGGAACTCGTGGAACGAGTATTAAAGGTTGCTCATGAAACAAATGATGTTGAAAAAATAATTGAAGCAGCAGAATATGAAAAAAGGTTAATCGAACGCAAGTTGTATCAGGATCCCGGTCTGGTAGGAGAATAGAGGTACAGAAAGGAGAACAACATGAAAGTAGGAGTTATCGGCGCTGGCACGATGGGACAAGGCATTGCCAAGGCATTTGCCCTTGTGGACGGCTACGAAGTCGCTCTCTGCGATATCAAGCAGGAGTGGGCTGAGGGCGGCAAGGACAAGATCGCCAAGGGTTACGCGCGTCTGGTCGAAAAAGGCAAGATGGATCAGGCAAAGGTAGACGCGATCCTCGCCAGGATCACACCGGGTCTGAAGGAGGATCTGTGCAAGGACGCGGATCTGATCGTTGAGGCTGCATTTGAGGATATGGATGTCAAGAAGACGACCTTCAAAGAGCTTGATGAGATCTGCAAGGAGAGCTGCATTTTTGCATCCAATACATCTTCCCTTTCGATCACAGAGATCGGCAACGGACTTTCCCGTCCGATGATCGGTATGCACTTCTTCAATCCGGCTGACCGCATGAAGCTGATCGAGGTCATCGCAGGCGTGAACACACCGGAAGAGACCGTTGCATCGATCAAGAAGATATCCGAGGAGATCGGCAAGACTCCGGTACAGGTGAACGAAGCGGCAGGATTCGTAGTCAACCGCATCCTGATTCCGTTGATCAACGAAGCTGCATTCATCAAGATGGAAGGCGTATCCGATGTAGCAGGCATCGACACAGCAATGAAGCTCGGCGCAAACCATCCGATGGGACCGTTGGAGCTTGGCGATTTCATCGGCCTGGACATCTGCCTGGCAATCATGGATGTACTTTACAATGAGACCGGCGACAGCAAGTACCGCGCATGTCCGTTGCTTAGGAAAATGGTTCGCGGCGGCAATCTCGGTGTGAAGTCAGGCAAGGGCTTCTACATTTACAATGCTGACCGCACGAAGACACCGATGGATGCATGAGTGTCGCCATGACTACTGGGAGGTAGACATATATGACGGATGGCGAATTGTTAAAAAAAACAGCTGAAGAAAACAGAACCCGTATGATCCTTGCAGTGCTCAATGAATGTAAGATTTCAAATAAGAGCCTGGACGAGGCGATCAAGGAAGTGGAAAAAATTTTGGCTGGAAAATAAATTATGGAGGAAAGACAAGCATGGATTTTACATTAGATAAAAAACATGAAATGGCGCGGACTTTGTTCAAGGAGTTCGCCGAGACAGAAGTAAAGCCGCTTGCGCAGGAGACGGATGAGACTGAGGTATTCCCGCGCGAGACGGTGACAAAGATGCAGAAAGCCGGCTTCATGGGTATTCCGATTCCCAAGGAGTATGGCGGACAGGGCTGCGACCCTCTGACCTATGTAATGTGTGTCGAGGAGCTGTCCAAGGTCTGCGGTACGACAGGCGTTATCGTTTCCGCGCACACATCGCTGTGCTGTGACCCGATCCTGACCTATGGTACCGAAGAGCAGAAGCAGAAGTTTCTGGTACCGCTCGCAAAGGGCGAGAAGTTAGGCGCTTTCGCGCTGACAGAGCCGGGCGCAGGTACAGACGCGCAGGGCGCTCAGACCAAGGCTGTTGAAGACGGCGATGAGTGGGTGCTGAACGGCACAAAGTGCTTCATCACCAACGGTAAAGAGGCAGATATCTACATCATCTTTGCCGTGACCGACATCATCGAGGGCAAGCGCGGACCGCAGAAGCGTTTCTCCGCATTCATCGTTGAGAAGGGCACGCCGGGATTCTCATTCGGTACAAAAGAGAAAAAGATGGGTATCCGCGGATCGGCGACTTACGAGCTGATCTTTGAAGACTGCCGTATCCCGAAGGACAATCTTTTAGGCACGCGCGGCAAGGGCTTTGGTATGGCAATGCATACGCTTGACGGCGGCCGTATCGGTATCGCTGCCCAGGCACTCGGTATCGGCGAGGGCGCATTGCAGTGCGCGATCGACTTCGTAAAGGAGAGAAAGCAGTTCGGACGCCCGATCTCCGCATTCCAGAATACACAGTTCCAGCTTGCTGATATGGCAACACGCATGCAGGCTGCACAGTTCATGGTTTACCGTGCGGCAGAAGCAAAAGCGACGCAGAAGGTTTACTCCGTAGAAGCTGCTGAGGCGAAGCTGTTCGCTGCAGAGGCTGCAATGGCAGTTACGACCAAGGCTGTTCAGCTTCACGGCGGTTATGGCTACACGCGTGAGTACGATGTTGAACGCATGATGCGTGACGCAAAGATCACTGAGATCTATGAGGGTACATCGGAAGTTCAGCGCATGGTCATCTCCGGCGCACTGTTGAAGTAGCCTGGTCGAAGTCGGTGCAAATGCACTTACGAAGACTGGCATCCGAATGGAACAAGTCAAATTCCGACAAATGCGTCGGATAACGACGAGGTTATGCTGTCGAATATTTGACGCAGTGGAATGAGGAATTAGGAGGTATGAGAATAATATGAAAATAGTAGTTTGTATCAAACAGGTTCCGGATACCGCGGGCGGCGTACAGTTCAACCCGGACGGAACATTGAACAGGGCGGCGATGCTGACGATCATGAACCCGGATGACAAGGCGGGTCTTGAAGCAGCGCTGCGTATCAAGGACGCGGATCCCGACAATGTCGAGGTGACCGCGCTGACCATGGGTCTCCCGAAGGCTGACGATGTACTGCGTGAGGCTATGGCTATGGGCGCTGACAAGGGCGTGCTGATCACAGACCGTGTACTCGGCGGCGCAGATACATGGGCGACTTCTTCGACGATCGCGGCAGGTCTTCGGAATATCGATTATGATCTGATCATCACGGGCCGTCAGGCTATCGATGGTGATACGGCGCAGGTCGGTCCGCAGATCGCGGAGCATCTCGGACTTCCGGTGATCTCCTATGCAGAGGACATCAAGCTGGAGGACGGCTATGTGACAGTCAAGCGTCAGTATGAGGATCGTTATCATATGCTCAAGGCAAAGCTTCCCTGCCTGATCACGGCACTGGCTGAGCTGAATGAGCCGCGTTATATGTCACCGGGCGGCATCTTTGACGCATACGATGAGAAGGAAGTGACAGTCTGGGGACGCAACGATCTGAAGGATCTCGATGATGCCAATATCGGTCTGGCAGGTTCGCCGACCAAGATCGCGAAGGCTTCCGACAAAGTGCGTAAGGGAGCAGGCGAGACGGTCAATCTCGATCCGAAGGAGTCCGTGGATTACATCATGGGCAAGTTGCTTGAAAAACATGTGATTTAATAGGAGGATGTTGTAATGGCTTTAGAAGATTACAAAGGAGTATATATCTTTGCTCAGCAGGTGGACAACAAGCTCGACAACATCGCTTTCGAGCTGCTTGGCAAAGCAAGGGATCTGGCAAATGACCTCGGCGGCGTAGAGGTGGCTGCGGTACTGTTGGGTTCCGGTATCAAGGATTTGGCGGACGAGCTGGCTGAGTACGGCGCGGACAAAGTCATCGTCGTGGACGACGCGAGGCTGGAAACTTATCGTACAGAGCCGTATGCACAGGCATTGGCAGGCGTGATCAATGAGTTCAAGCCGGAAATCATGCTGGTAGGCGCTACGGCAATCGGCCGTGATTTAGGACCGACCGTATCCGCGAGAGTGGCTACCGGTCTTACGGCAGACTGTACATCACTGGATATCGGACAGTTCCCGCTGAACGCAGAGCCTGACAAGGCAAAGCAGAATCAGCTTCTGATGACCCGTCCGGCATTCGGCGGCAATACGATCGCTACGATCGCATGCCCGGACAACCGTCCGCAGATGGCTACGGTTCGCCCCGGCGTTATGCAGAAGATCGAGCCGAAGAAGGGCGCAAAAGCAGAAGTCGTAGAATTCAATCCGGGCTTCCAGGAGAATGACCGCTATGTCGAGATCCTTGAGGTTGTTAAGGATGTGGCAAAGACAGTCGATATTTCCGAGGCAAAGATTCTCGTATCCGGCGGCCGCGGTGTCGGCAGCCCTGAGAACTTCAAGCTTCTTGAGGATCTGGCGGACGCGATCGGCGGTACGGTATCCTGCTCGCGTGCAGTTGTAGACAATGGCTGGAAGCCGAAGGATCTGCAGGTCGGCCAGACCGGCAAGACCGTTCGTCCGAATGTATATTTCGCGATCGGTATTTCCGGCGCGATCCAGCATGTCGCAGGCATGGAAGAGTCCGACATCATCATTGCAATCAACAAGGATGAGACGGCTCCGATCTTTGAAGTGGCAGACTATGGTATTGTCGGCGATCTGAACAAGATCGTTCCGCTTCTGACCGATGCGATCAAGGCGCAGATGGCGAGCTGATCATAGATATTGGTGAACAGTTCCATATTGGCGGATTTATGCCGTTAGGTGAATATGTTATGAAAGGGCGGTGGATCCGGAAAGGGTCTGCCGTCTTTTTATAAGAACGGAGAAAAGATGAATGTATTTGAGACATTGGAACAAGTAAAGGCTAAGGCAGTTGCGGATGTGGATTTCCGGGAAGCATTGCTTGCGACAAGGAACGAAAAGAATCCGGTTTCGACCTTCTGCCGCGTTTGCGCTGACGCGGGATTTGCTGTTTCGGCGATGGATTTAGTGGATGCCGGAGAAGAAGCGTACGCCGCGATGCGCCGCAGTACGAATGGCGGAGGCGAGAATTCGCCCCTTCTGCAGGGCGAGGACGACTTGTATGAGATGTTTCTGATTGGATTGGAATAGTTCAAGCCGCTCCGGTCTTGCCTGCTGTTCTGCCGTTCTGGACAGTTGGGATTGATCAACAGGATTTGTTTTAGGAGGTTTTTAAAAGTTTCTTATAATTTTGGCTTGACAATTTCAGTGAAGTTGTTTACCATTCTGTTTGTTGAATTCGCCAGAGATCTGATTGGCGATTGGGAGTATAGCTCAGCTGGGAGAGCGTCCGCCTGACACGCGGGAGGTCACGGGTTCGAGTCCCGTTGCGCCCATATTCTTATATACCTTAGAAACGTTGATTTATGGTTTCTGGGGTTTTCTTTTTATTCATAAGATTTAGAAAGTACCCATCAGCAATCAAAGGATGGAAAATGTAAAAGGAGCCGTTGATTATGCAAACGATTGAAAATATTAAGAGAGCTGTTATACCGATAGCAAAGGATTATGGTATAAGGCGGGTTTTCCTCTTTGGATCATATGCAAAAGGAACAGCCACGGAGGATAGTGACGTGGATCTTTTAATTGAAAAAGGTGATAAATTATTTACTTTATTAAGTTTATCCGGTTTTCGGCTTGATACCATAGAGGCTTTGGATATGCCGGTGGATGTAATTGTTAGAGGAAATGAGGAAACGGAATTCCAGAAAAAAATCAAGGGAAGTGAGATATTGTTATATGAACAATAGGGATAAACAAATTCTAAAAAGGGTATTGAAATATTGTAATCAGATTCAGGATACAGTAGAACGTTTCGGAGATTCATATATTGCCAAAAATAGCGTCCCTTGGAATTTCGGTTTCAAGGAACGCTATTTTTGATCTGAAATGGAGATGGTGGGATTCGAACCCATGACCTCCTGCTTGCGGAGCAGGCGCTCTCCCAACTGAGCTACACCCCCGGTCAAAACATATAAAATCCGTCTTCCGACGGAAATGGAGCCTGCGGGGCTCGAACCCACGACCTCTCGCGTGTGAGGCGAACGCTCTCCCGGCTGAGCTAAGACTCCAAAAATGATCCCGCCATTCGGATAGGCAATCATAACATTTGCTGCCAATTCGATTGACTTTTGCTATTGTATCACAATATAATGTCTGTGCCAAGTTGTTTTTTTATTTTTTCAGGAGGGCGGATGAACCAGAGATCAGCAGGGAAAGATATCGTATCATCATTTATATTCATTACAATCGGGGCAGTGTTGGCGGCGTTTTCATTGGAAGAATTTTTGGTGCCGAACCACATTTACGATGGCGGCGTGACCGGCGTGGCGATGATCGTGGCGCATTTTACGCCGGCAAAGCTCGGATATATGGTGGCACTGTTCAACCTGCCGTTTGTGATTCTGGCGTGGAAACGGCTCGGGCATGTCTTTGTGATGAAATTTTTCTACGCGATCGCGCTGTTCTCAACAATGACGGTTGTGTTTGAACCATTGGAAAATGCGACAAACGATATCATTCTCGCCGTGACCTTTGGCGGCGTGCTGCTGGGAACGGGAGTCGGGCTGGTGCTGCGCGGTGGCGGATGCCTTGACGGGACAGAGACCGTGGCGGTGATCTTAAACCGCGTGTTTTCGGTGTCGATCGGACAGACGGTTTTGATATGCAATATCGTGATCTACGCGGTGGCAGGTTATTTTTTCGGCATCGAACGGGGCATGTATTCGCTGCTGATGTACTTTATCACTTCCAAGGTGATCGACATCGTGGAGATCGGCATGGACAGCACAAAGTCGGTGATGATCATTACCGACGACGGCGCAGGGCTGGCGCAGCGGATATTTGAGGATCTCGGCAGGACAGTGACATTTCTGCGGGGCAAAGGGCTGGTATCAAGCGAGGGCAAGGACATCCTCTACTGTGTCGTGACAAGAGCGGAGATTTACGATCTGAAGAGGATCATCGAGGAAGAACCTGGCAGTACCTTTACGACGATTTCTGAGGTGTCCGAGATCGTCGGCAACCATATTAAGTCATCAGAGGTGATGGAGTAGCGCCTTCTTATCATTAATGAGGTATGATTCGGATAGGAAATACGCGAAAACCATGCAGATTTGGGGATAAAATTGGGTAAGGAAACAAGGACAAAAATATACGGGACACTGGGACCGTCCTGTCACCGGATAGATATTTTAAAAGAGATGATCGGTCAGGGCATGAGCGGCGTGCGGCTGAATCTTTCGCATGTCAGCTTAAAGGACAGTGAAAAATGGCTCGGTGAATGGCAGGAGGCGTCGCAGGGAAAATGTGACCTGCTGATCGATATGCAGGGACCGGAGATGCGGATCGGTTCATTGGAGGAAGTGCTGCAATTTGAAGCGGGAGACCAGGAGGAGATCCCGATCCCGGATCGTGTGCTGCCGTTTCTTTCAGAGGGGCAGGAAGTGCTGTTGGATGACGGCAAGATTTTGGCGCGTATTCTGTCAGTCGGGGAAAGCAGTATCCATTTGCTGATGCTGCGGGCGGGCGAGCTGTCGGGCGGAAAGAGCATTAAAATCCCGAATGTCGAGAACACGCTTCCGGCACTGACGGAGCACGATCTTTCCAATCTGTCGATGGCAAAAGAGGCGGGCGTGACCGGCGTCATGCAGCCGTTTGTGCGGGGCGCTGAGGATTTAAGGGAAGTGCGGCGCGCGCTCCGTGATGAGGGTGCGGAGGATATCCGTATTTTTGCCAAGATCGAGAACCGCCGGGGTATGGAGCAGTTGGATGAAATCCTTTCTGAAGCGGATTGGATCGTGATCGCGCGGGGAGATCTGGGCAATGACATGCCGTTGTGGGAGCTTCCGGCAGCTCAGAAAAAGATCGCTACGCGGTGCCGGGAAAAGGGCGTGCCGTTTATCGTGGTGACACAGATGCTTTCAAGCATGGAGCATGCAATGGTGCCGACCCGGGCGGAGGTGTCGGATATTGCGCGTGCCGTATGGGAAGGCGCAGGCGGCGTAATGGTCACAGGTGAGACGGCGGTCGGGGAGTACCCGGTCGAAGTGATGAAGTATCTGGTCAATACAGTGCAGTCGGCGGAGCAGAGTGATTGTGAAAATTGGCTTGATTTCTGATGAAATTTTGCTATAATGATCATATAGAACAAGCGGCGGTTATCGCCCCTTGGCATATTTTGACTAAATAACCGCCATGACTGCCAAATCAGGGGCGGTTATTTTTTGCGATTATTGCATATCTGATAAATCAGACCTACAAGAGCAACGACAAAAATACAAAACTGAAAAAAATCAGTCCAAGTCATATAACAACTCATAGGCATCAACCCTCCTTGTAATCTCAAGGGGGATAACCAACCGCCAAGAGAATATTATCACATTGGCAGAGAAAAAACCATCAAATTTATTATTTTCATCTTCCCATATGTATGCATAATGTGGTATTCTATTGGAAAATAAAATTACATTGGATACAATTCATTTACGCGAAAAGGAGGAAAACAATGGCAGCACAGATTTTTACGACAGCGAATTTTGACAGTGAGGTATTGCAGTCGGACAAGCCGGTGCTTGTGGATTTTTGGGCGACCTGGTGCGGACCCTGCCAGAAGCAGGGTCCGATCGTAGAGGAGCTGGCAGACGAGCTTTCCGATGTCAAGATCGGCAAGCTGGATGTGGACGCTGAGGATGAGATCGCAGGGCGTTACAACATCATGTCGATCCCGACCGTGATCCTGTTCAAAAACGGTGAGGTCGCGGGCAAGGCAGTGGGACTGCAGAGCAAGGAGAGCCTGAAGGAACTGATCGCGGGATAATAACATATGTTATTGGAGGAGCCTAGTATTGTCCTGCGAACACAATGTGTATCCGTAGGTTAAGCTTGAGTGGATAATCCTAAAGGATCAGTTTTGCGTCGCAGCACTGGCATACCTGCGAGGCAAAATTTCGATAGCGTAAGCCAGATAGTAACTTACGTTATTTAGAGTAGAAAGCGTTTTCTTATGGAAGAATACCGGGTGAGCGGAATGTCCTGTGCCGCCTGCGTCGCGCATGTCGAAAAGGCAGTACAGAAGGTGCCGGGGGTGGACGAGGTCAATGTCAGTCTGTTGACCAATTCCATGACGGTCGGCGGTACGGCGGGACAGGACGAGATCTGCGCGGCGGTACGGGCGGCGGGCTACGACGCGTCGCCAAAGGAAGCCGCAGGCAGCGGACAGACGCATACGAATCAGCAAGACGACCTGAAAGACCGGGAGACGCCGAAGCTTCTTGCGAGGTTGTTTTTTTCGATTGTCCTTTTATGCCCGCTGATGTATTTGTCGATGGGGCATATGATGTGGGGCTGGCCGCTGCCGGCGTTTTTAGACGGCAATCATGTCGGCATGGGCATCTGCCAGATGCTGTTTGCGGTGGCAGTCATGGTGGTCAACCAGCGGTTTTTCATCAGCGGGACGATGAGCGTCCTGCATGGCGCGCCCAATATGGATACGCTTGTGGCGATGGGCTCGGGCGTTTCCTTCGGATACAGCGTGTATTCGCTGCTGTGCATGAGCCTCGCGCAGACGCGGGGCGATATGGACGCGGTCATGGTGTATATGGACCAGTTCTATTTTGAATCCGCGGCGATGATCCTGACGCTGATCACGGTCGGAAAGGTGCTCGAAGCCTATTCCAAAGGACGGACGACGGACGCGCTGAAAGGGCTGATGCGCCTTGCGCCGCAGACGGCGACAGTGCTGCGGGATGGAAAAGAGGCCGTTGTCCCGGTGGAAAAGGTGCTTGTCGGGGACCGCTATCTGGTGCGTCCCGGCGAGTCGATTCCGGTGGATGGCGTCGTAGTGGACGGCGAGGCGGCAGTCGATATGTCGGCGATGACCGGTGAATCGATTCCTGTGGATGTGGCAGCAGGAGATGAGGTGATCGGCGGTACGATCAACACATCGGGATTTCTGACCTGTGAAGCGACGCGGATCGGGCAGGATACGACACTTTCGCAGATCATAAAAATGGTAAGTGACGCGGCGGCGACCAAGGCGCCGATCGCCAAAACGGCGGACAAGGTAGCGGCGGTCTTTGTGCCTGCAGTGCTCGTCGTAGCCTGCGTGACGGCAGTGGTATGGCTCGCGCTTGGGGCGAGCGTGGATTTTGCGTTGACCCATGCGATCGCGGTGCTGGTCATCAGCTGTCCCTGCGCGTTGGGTCTGGCGACGCCGGTGGCGATCATGGTAGGCAGCGGAGTCGGCGCGAGAAACGGCATTTTATACAAGACGGCAGCCGCATTGGAAATGGCAGGCAACGCGAAAATCGTCGTACTGGACAAGACAGGCACGGTGACGGAGGGCAGACCCCATGTGACCGATGTGCTGCCGAATGAGACGGTCAGCGTGCAAAGCCTGCTTGCGGCGGCAGGGATGCTGGAAGCGAAAAGCGAGCATCCTTTAGCGCGCGCTGTGATGGAGCATATCGAGGAAAATCACGAGACCTACCCGGAGGCGGAGCATTTTCAGGCTCTGTCGGGCAACGGCGTCCGCGCCCAATACGAGGGCAGTACCTACTATGCGGGCAAGCAGTCGTTTATCTACGAGACGCTGATGGGGACGGACGGCGAAGAGGATTTCGTGAATTTTGTCCGGACATGGAAGCCGGAGCGTTATGAAAAGACTGGGAAGACGGTTCTGTTTTTCGCGCAGGATGAGAAGCTGCTGGGAGCCCTGCTCGTGGCGGATACGATGCGGGATGAATCGGTAAAAGCGATCCGCAGCTTAAAGACTTTAGGACTTTCGGTCGTCATGCTGACCGGCGACAATGAGCGGACGGCGACCTCGATCGGCAAGGACGCGGGCGTGGAAGCGGTGATCGCGGGCGTGATGCCGCAGGGCAAGGAACAGGTGGTCCGGCGGCTGCAAAAGGGCGCAGGCAATGTACTGATGGTCGGGGACGGCATCAACGACGCCCCGGCGCTGACCGCGGCGGATACGGGCTTTGCGATCGGAGCGGGCACGGATATCGCGATGGACGCGGCGGATGTGGTGCTGACGCAGAGCCGTCTGACCGATGTGCCCAGGGCACTGGTGCTTTCGCGCGGCGTCAAGCGCAACATCAAAGAAAATCTGTTTTGGGCGTTCTTTTACAATGTGGTCGGCATCCCGTTGGCGGCGGGCGTGTGGTACCCGCTGTTTGGGATTTCCTTAAGCCCGATGTTCGGGGCGGCGGCAATGAGCTTATCGAGCTTCTGCGTCGTGATGAATGCCCTGCGCTTGAATTTTATCCGCCTTGACAATGTCCGGCATTACCGCCGGAAGAAAGAGAAGATCAGATTCCGCAGGATCATTTCGGGCGAGAGCCAGGGAAAAACGGAAAATGAAGCACAGCAGAATGGAAATGCAGCTTTAAATGGCGGTAAGGACGCCGGCGGACAGAAAAATGGTGGAGATAAAAATAGAAACATAGAAAAGGAGACACAGACAATGGACACAAAGAACATGAAGATCGAAGGTATGATGTGCGAGCACTGCCAGGCGCGGGTTAAAGAGGCGCTTGAAAAGGTGGACGGCGTGCGGAGCGCTGAGGTCAGCCATGAGGCAGGCACGGCGGTCGTGTCATTTGACGGCGCAGTGACCGATGAGGCTCTGACGGCAGCGGTGACAGACGCGGGCTATGAGGTAAAAAATATCGCGTAAACAGCGTTTGCAATCTCCCGAACAGATGAAAAACAGGGGTGCAGTGAATAGTAAAGCGGCGTCCCCAAAGGAGTCCTTATGATAAACGAAAAATACAAAGCAATGCTTTCCGCCCGTTCCGTGATCCGGGAGCTGGCAGAGTACGCGGCGGCGAGAGGCGAAGAGATCGGCTATGAAAATGTATTCGATTTTTCGCTGGGCAATCCAAGCGTGCCGGTGGCGGAGGATTACACAAAGGCAGTGATTGATCTGCACCGGAATTCTGATCCGGTGGCACTGCATGGGTACAGCCCGTCGCTCGGCAATACCGAAGTGCGCGGGATCGTGGCGGACAGCCTGAAACGGCGGTTCGGCCTGCCCTATGAGACAAAGCACATCTTTATGACGAGCGGGGCGGCGGGCGCGTTGGCGCATGCCCTGCGCGCGGTGACGGTGCCAGGGGACGAGGTGCTGGTGTTTGCGCCGTTTTTTTCCGAGTATGTGCCGTACATCAATGACACGGGCGCGGTGCTGCATATGGTCGGGGCTGACGAAGAGCATTTCCAGATCAACTGGGACGCGCTGGAGCGCGAGATGAATGAAAAGGTCATGGCGGTGCTGATCAACTCGCCGAACAATCCGTCTGGCGTGGTCTATTCCGAAGAGACTTTGCAGCGGCTTTCTGATTTCTTGAGGGAGCGGCAGCAGGAGTACGGGCACGACATTTTCCTGATCAGTGACGAGCCGTACCGGGAGATCGTATTCGATGGCCGGGAGGTGCCTTATCCGTCGCGGTATTATGACAATACGCTGTCCTGCTATTCTTTTTCCAAATCCTTGTCCCTGCCGGGAGAGCGGATCGGTTATGTGGCAGTGCAGCCGAAAGCGACGGACGCGGATATATTCGCGATCATGTTCGGGCAGATTTCACGCGGCATCGGCCACAACTGTCCGTCTTCATCGGTACAGCAGGCGGTCGCGCGGGTGATCAATGAGACGAGCGATCTGTCGGTATATGAGGAAAACCGCAATCTGCTCTACGACTGCCTGACCGGACTGGGTCTGTCGGTGGAAAAGCCGGGCGGAACCTTTTACATTTTCCCGAAAGCGCCGGGCGGGGACGCGGTCGCGTTCTGCAACAAGGCCAAGGATTACGACCTGATCCTCGTGCCATCCGACAATTTCGGCGTGAAAGGATTTTTCCGGATGGCTTACTGTCTTGATACGGAAAAAGTAAAACGGTCGCTTCCGGTATTGGAACGCTTTATAAGGGAAAATGATTTTTGACTATTTCTTTCTTTATGAGAATATGTTAGAATAGTGGTGTTTTTGTAAGATTCATGTCGGCAGGGAGGTTTTTGATGAGCAGGAAGCGAAAAGAAAAGAGGGCAAAGAGCAAAGGAGCGGGCATGGGCATCAAGCTGAAGATGCTGCTGGGGATCCTGCCGTTTGTGCTGGCCTCATTGGTGATCATGGCGGCGGTCATGGTGTTGAATAGCCGCAGCATCATCCATGAGCAGACACAGTCCGAGATGGAGGCGATGCTCGATGCCAATATCAACGATACGGACGCCAAGCTTGAAAGTGTCCGGATCACGGCGCGGGCATTGGCGCGGAATGTGGGTGCTTCCTACAAGTTGACCGATATCAAGACCTATGCCAAGATTTTTGAGGATACGATTTCGGACAATGAACTGATCAGCGGCAGCGGTGTCTGGTTTGAACCGAATGTCTATGATCCGGATCAGAAATATTACGGTCCATACTGGTACAAGGACGGCGATGACTTTGTCGAGGACTGGGAATACTCCAACGCGGATTATGATTACTTCTCGCAGGAGTACTATACAGATACGACGAGCATGAGTGCCGGCGAAGCGTCGATCACCGATCCGTATTACGATGAGGCGAGCGGGACGATCATGGCGAGCTGTTCGGCTCCGATCTATGACGGCGGCACTTATATCGGCTGCATTACCTGCGATATGACGCTCGACATCATTGAGGAATCGATGTCGGGGATCACGGTCGGCGAGACCGGTGCCATAATGATGACGGCTTCGGATGGTACCTACATCTACTCGCCTAACGATCCCGACGCGGCGGCAAGCGGGCTCAAGATCACAGAGGATCCTTCGGGCATTGCCGAGGCAGGAGCGCAGATGATGTCCTCTGAAAGCGGGATCACGAGCTTTACCGGCGGCGGAAAAGAGTGCAATCTTTACTACGCGACGATACCGGAGGTCAACTGGAAGCTGGCGTTGGTGATGCCTTTGGATGAGATCAACGCGCCGGTGCGCCATATGACGATGATTTCGCTGATCATCTGTGTGATCGCGATCATCATCTGCGTGATCGTTATCTTCGTACAGGCGAGCGGCATTGCAAAGGCGATGCAGCAGGTGCGTAAGTTTGCGAAGGATCTGGCAGGCGGTGATTTCACGGTTGACAAGATCGCGATCAACCGCAAGGATGAGATCGGCCAGATGAGCGATTCGCTCAATGAGATGTACGAGAACAACAGCGATGTGATCCGCAACATTTCGATCGGATCGGGCAAGGTCAACAGCTCGTCGAATCAGCTTGACGAGGTGGCGGACAGCCTAAGCACGCAGTTTGCCAATATCCAGAATTCGATGGTCCGCGTCAATGACGCTATGACCAATACCGGTGCCGCGACGGAGCAGGTATCCGCTTCGGCCAACGAGGTCAACGCTTCGGTCATGAGGCTGGCGGAAGAGACGGAAAAGACCGCCGAAGAGGTCGAAAAGATCCAGGCGCGCGCGGCAGAGATTGTTAAGAATTCCAAGCAGTCCAGCGACAACGCGATTGCGATTGCCAACCAGCGCGGACGCGAGCTGAAGGAAGCATCGGAAAAGGCAAAGGTCGTCGAAGAGATCGGCACATTGGCGGATTCGATCGCCGATATCGCAAGCCAGATCAACCTTCTGTCGCTGAATGCTTCGATCGAGGCGGCGCGGGCTGGTGAGCACGGCAAGGGCTTTGCGGTCGTCGCAAGCGAGATTAACAACCTGGCAATGGAGACCAAGGAAGCGGTAGACAAGATCCAGGAGACGATCAACGCGATCCAGGAAGCATTCACTTCGCTCGATGAGAGCTCCGGACAGCTTCTTGCCTTTGTTCAGGAGACGGTGACGCCGGATTATGACAACTTTATCGAGATCGGAAAGCAGTACGGTGAAGACGCGCAGTCCTTCGGCCGGATGTCCGAGCAGGTTGCGGAGATGGTCGAGTACATCAAGGAGTCGATGGATCAGGTGAACGCGGCCGTGGCGAGCATCGCTGAGTCGGCGACCGAGACGGCAAGCTCATCGTCGGAAGTCACCGAGACGGTCAATGAAGTATCGGATATGGTCGATGATGTGTCCACGATGGCAGAGGAGCAGAAGACGGTATCAGACGACCTGTCCAATATCGTCAGCCAGTTTACGCTGTCGGATCAGGAGTAAAACAGAAAAGGTAATGAATCAGGTATTACGATACCGATCATTACCCCATACAACCGCAAAGGCAAGCAGCATCAGAAGTCCTGCAAACGCGAACCGTACTTTCTTCGGGAGGTACGGTTCTTTTTGTGGAAAAAAACGATGGAAAAGAGTCTGTTCGTAAGACGGATGAAGAATTTCGGGGTGGAAGAACCGAAAAATAGTCAAGATTTTTCGCACGGGTTTTGTAGAAAATCACGGTAATGAAAAATTTCAGCGAAAAACTTGACACGGGGGGGTGAAGTGTTAGTATCCTTGTCGAGCGAAAGAGAAACTCTCACATGTTACTTGTTTAGAGTCGAAAGGAGGATTTAGAAACAATGAAAAAGACAATTGCAAAAATTATGGCGGCAGCTATGGTTCTGTCCGCAGTACC
>JAFUYB010000107.1 GCA_017470735.1 Lachnospiraceae bacterium
GAAAAAACTTGACATGGGGGGGTGAAGTTGTAATATGCTTCTCGAACGAAGGGTACCTCACATGTTACTTGTTTAGAGTCGAAAGGAGGATTTAGAAACAATGAAAAAGACAATTGCAAAGATTATGGCAGCAGCTATGGTGCTGTCCGCAGTACCGGCAGTAGCTATGCCGAGTATGACCGCTGAAGCAGCTGCTCCGACGGCGGTAACTATCTCTGGCGTGAAGACCGCAACGCGTGAGTTGGAAAGCAATGGTAGCACAAAAATTAAAATCACACAGGCTGCTGGTGCGACAACTAATGTGAGCGAAACTTTTACGGCATGGGGCACAGTTACAAAAGGTGACACATCGAATGTGGCTGGCGGCTATACAATTTCCGGCAGTGCAAAGGATTATGTGTCGAAGGTTGCCATTGACAGTGATGGTTATGTGGTCGTATCTTTGGGAGATGCAGACGCAGAGTTGGTGAAGCTGATCAAGGCTGGAACAAATACTATCACAATTAAGGCAACGCTTAATAATGTGACAACCGTAAATATGACGGCTGATGATGATCCTTATAAAGAGAGTGCAAGTGGTACCGCGGTGATGACATTGGGTACATTCTATGTTGGTGGTGCAGCTTCTGATACGAGCAGCAGCACGCCGAACTACGATGCGACGGATAAAGATGGTTTTATCAATGCAGGCGAGATCGGTGTAGTAATTGAAGCAGACGGCACAGCGGAAATCGTAAAGGGTCAGGCAGGCAGCAATATCAAGGATAATGATGATTTGCGTGGACAGCTTTTGGATCTTAATACGGTAAATGTGGCAGGTGTTTCATATAAGGTCACGAAGGTCGGTGCACAGGCTCTGAAAGAAGCTCACATGAAGAAGCTTGACATTGAGAACACGAAGACCATTGGAAAGGGTGCTCTGCGCAAGTGCAAGCAGGTTACCAAGATTGATGCATCTGATGCCAACAAGGTTCGCAAGATCCACAGCAAGGCATTCTATGGCGACAAGAACCTGAAGACCATCTCTATTGACGGTCGTAAGCTGAAGACGGTTGGTTCTAACGCGTTCAATGGCGTGAAGAAGAACTGCACGATCAAAATTAAGGCTAAGAAGAGCAAGTTCGAGTCTGACAAGAAGATGATCTTGAAGAATGGTGGCAACAAGAACCTGAAGTTCGTTCGTAAGGCACCGTAAAACAAATTCGACGAATAAACACAAACGATTAGAGGATTATGTCTTCGTTCAAATGCGTAAACCTTTTTTCGAAAAGAGGGCGGTTCGCCGCCCTCTTAATTTAGAAAACAGCATCGGAAGTGGGAAATCCCTTTGCATGATGATCCGCAGGAGAGCCGCGTGAGATGGGACGCTCGCATCCGGTTTCCGATAATTCCATACAGTCGACTAGAGGGAGTATGTCTTTCGCTCAAATTACAAAAACCTCTTTTCGAAATAAAAGAGCCCGGTTCGTGCCGGGTTCTTTGGCGCATAGAAATAATCATATTTTACCGTTTCTTTTTTGCCGGGCGCTTTGACATAGGGAGGCAATGCCTGTATAATTCAGAAGAAATGGCGGCGGTCCCATCCGGAGGTGGACACATGGGTTATTACATCAATCCTGGGAATGAAAACTTCAAAGAAATCCGTAACGATGAATACATTGATAAATCGGGACTTATATCTGTTATAAATAGTACTATCGGAACGAAAAAAAGACTGTCCTGCGTCAGCCGACCGAGGAGGTTCGGCAAGTCGTATGCCGCGAACATGCTGGAGGCATACTACGACTGCGGCTGCGATTCCCACGGGCTTTTCGATGATCTGGAGATAGCAAAGGCCCCGGATTACGAGAAACACCTGAATCAGTACAATGTTCTGTATCTGGATATTACCGGGTTCATGTCTGATACGACATTAGAAGGGCTTCCCGCATTTATCCGCAAAGAAGTAGTGGAGGATATGGGGCGGGTATTTCCCGACATGAAACAGGAAGATACCATAAAAAAATGCCTGAATAGCATCGTGGAGAATACAGGTCGCAAATTCATCGCCATCATTGACGAGTGGGACGCGCCGGTCCGGGATCCGTACAGCACGGAGAAGACGAAAAAGGACTACCTGGAATTTCTGCGCTCCCTGTTCAAGAGCGAGATCACGAAAAAAGTCTTCGCCGCCGCGTACATGACGGGGATCCTGCCGGTCAGGAAGGACGGGACGCAGTCCGCGATCTCTGAATTCGCCGAGTACACCATCATAAAGCCCGGGCCGTTCGCCCCGTACGCCGGATTCCTCGAGGAGGAGGTGAAGGGGGTATGCGCCAGGCACGGCGTTCCATTCGAGGAGATGAAGGGCTGGTACGACGGCTACACGCTGTACGGCAGGGCGGGGGAGCGGGTCTCCGTGTACAATCCGAATTCCGTCATGAAGGCGGCCGATTGCGGGGAGTTTGAATCCTACTGGGGGATGAGCTCGGCGGTGTACGGGGCCCTCGACTACATCAATATGGACTTCGACGGCCTGGGGGAGGCGGCGGAAAGGCTCACGGCGGGGCTGGAGGTCCCGGTCAGGACGGCGGAATTCAGAAACGACATGACCATATTCGGCTCGGCGGATGACGTGCTCACCCTGCTGCTGCATTTCGGGTATCTGACGCTCGTCCGGGAGGAAAAGAACGTGTGCAGGATACCGAACCGCGAGATCATGGAGGAATTCGCCGGGATGATCCACAGGGTGTCGCACAGGGAGACGATAGAGCGCCTGAAGGAGAGCGAGCAGTTCCTGGCGGATGTCATCGCGGGAGACACCGCAGCCGTGGCCGCGAACATCCAAAAGGTTCACATGAAGGAAAGCGCGCCGCTGTGGTACAACGGGGAGCAGGCGCTGAGGGCGGTGATCAAGCTGGCGTTCTTCACCTACCGCGACCATTACATCAGGCTGGAGGAGCTGCCCTCGGGAACGGGGTACGCGGATATGGCGTATATCCCGAAGAAATATGACCCGTCCCCGGCGATGGTGGTTGAGCTGAAAGCGGGGGGCACGCCTGAGGAGGCGCTGGAGCAGATGCGGTCGAGGAACTATGCGTCATCGCTGGAGGGGCTCGGTGGGGAGCTGCTGCTTGTCGCGGTCACTTACGAGAAGGATGACAAGGCCAAGCCGCACCACTGCCTGATTGAAAAATATAAAAAGTCGGGGCTGAAATAAGCCTGTTCATGTGGATAGGAGGAGATGACTATGCGTTCGTTGACCTATTTTGCCGTTCTTGAGCCTTCTGAAAATGGCGGTTATGGCATATTTTTTCCTGATTTACCTGGGTGTTATAGCTATGCGGAATCGCTTGAAGAGGCTTCCGCGATGGCGGAAGAAGCGGCAAGCCTTCATGTCTATGGCCTAGAGGAGGACGGCGATCCCGTTCCGTCCGCATCAACTGTTGTACCGAAGCTTGATATTGAAGATATGATTGTGCTTGCAGTCAAGATTCATCCGGATATATATCGTATTAAACACGAGAACAGGCGTGTGAAGACAAATACTACCATTCCGATGTGGCTAAAAAAGGTTGCTGAGGAGAGGAATGTAAATTATTCACAGTTGCTGGAAGCTGCTTTGATGGATTATTTGGAAATCAAAACGCCTGCTGTTGTTTAGAAAGCGAAGAGCCATACAGCGGACCATATTCGTATAGGAAAAGAATAATTTTGGGGTGGGGAATCCGAAAAAATGAATAGGGTTTCCCGCCCTTTCTTTGTGTAAAAATCACAAGAATAATTTTTTGCGCGAAAAAACTTGACATGGGGGGGTGAAGTTGTAATATGCTTCTCGAACGAAGGGTACCTCACATGTTACTTGTTTAGAGTCGAAAGGAGGATTTAGAAACA
>JAFUYB010000064.1 GCA_017470735.1 Lachnospiraceae bacterium
AAAAACATATTTCATATAATATATTCGTTAAAAATGCACGAAAAATGGGCATAGATACACTGACTCTATAGATTTTATCGGCTAGTCCGACAACTTATTTTAGTATGAATTGAAACTTTTTTCAACATTTTGGGATCGGATTGTGGAAAAACACCAACAAACACAAAACCCCGGCATCACGCCGAGGCTTTTCCTAATTTCTTTTCACAATTCCGTATTGCCTTCCAATTGTGCGGAAAGCCCATTTTCTTCAGCAGCTGCTCCTCCTGTATGCGTCTTGTCTTCGAAAACAATGTTGCAAAAAGCTTCTCCAAAGAATCAACAAAAGGCTCAAAATCTTCTGGCCGGAGCAGATATTTAAATATAACGACAACTGCAAACAGGTCATTTTTTCCCTTTTTATAAACCCCCTTTGCTTTCGGAATACCCAAAATACTATGAACATCCATATCTGAAATATGACGTTTGCGATATCTATAATCATACAGCCGCTCATTGTGGGCACAGACATTTCTGAATCTTGACAGCATATCGATCATGCGTGTCAAATCACTCTCATCAATAATTCTGGACAGCCTATTAACCAGCTCATTGACCCCATTTTGCGTTAATGAATTATACGTATACTTTGTTACATCAAGATATGCTTGCTGAGAATCCCCATGCTCTTTGCAAAAGGCATAAGACATCAGCGATTTAATATGATTCTCTATTATGAAAACATACCGCAAAACCAGCGCACGCAAATCATTGTCAAATTCATACAATGCATAAATATCATCTATCGTAGTATGCGGTTTATAGCTGCCATCCCTATTCTTTAGAAGCCCTTTGTAGCCGGAGACCAACGCAAAATAACTATACTCTTTCAGCAGCATCATTATATGTCGCTCGTCTGGAACCTCCAAGCCTTTCGCTTTAAGTACCTCCACCTGCTGTTCGTATGTTATAAACGGCTTGTCGCTCATGATTCTTTCTCCACAGAATAAAAAATAAGAGGAATTCCCTCAGGAATCCCCCTCAGGTCGCAGGCCTCACAGGTTTCTGCAACACGTTCACTTCCACATATATTACACAAGAAAATCCATGCTGTCAAGAGAAATTTTTCAATTCTGCCAATTTCATTAAACGAAATCGTCTTTCACGCATTCACGACCTTGCCGGTGTAGAGCTGGTAATACTTTCCTTTCTTCTCCAAAAGCTCATCGTGGTTGCCGCGCTCGATGATCCGTCCGGAATCGAGGACGCAGATCATATCGCTGTTGCGGATCGTGGACAGACGGTGCGCGATAACAAAGGTCGTCCGCCCGTGCATCAGGCGGTCCATGCCGTCCTGGACGATACGCTCGGTGCGGGTGTCGATCGAGGATGTCGCCTCGTCAAGGATCAGCACCGGCGGATCCGCGATGGCCGCCCGCGCGATGGCGAGAAGCTGCCGCTGCCCGGTTGACAGAGAACCGCCGTCACCTGACAGCATCGTATTGTAACCCTCCGGCAGCCTCCGGATAAATCCGTCCGCGTTGGCAAGCTTTGCCGCAGCAATGACTTCTTCATCCGTCGCTTCTAATTTGCCGTAGCGGATATTGTCCGCAACCGTACCCGTAAACAGATGCGTATCCTGCAGCACGATGCCGAGCGACCGCCGCAGGTCTGCCTTTTTGATCTTGTTGATATTGATCCCGTCATAGCGGATCTTGCCGTCAGCGATATCGTAGAAGCGGTTGATCAGGTTCGTGATCGTTGTCTTGCCCGCGCCGGTCGCCCCGACAAAGGCGATCTTCTGTCCCGGCAGCGCGTGCAATGTAATATTGTGCAGTACGACCTTTTCTTCGTTGTATCCAAAGTCAACATCATCAAAAACCACATCTCCGGCGAGCTTCGTGTATGTTGTGCTGTCATTCAACTTGTGGTAGTGTTTCCACGCCCAGGTGCCGGTACGCTCCTCACATTCGACAAGGTTTGCGCTCGCTGTGCCTGCAACGCCCTCCTGCCTGGCACCTGCTGCCTGACCATCCACTCCCGGCAATACCGCATTCTCCGCAGACGCACCGCCTGCAACCGCTGTATCCGCAGTCTGTCCGGCAAACTCATCTCCAGCCAATGTCTCCTCCGCGCCATCTGAACCAACCTCCCGCGCATTCACCAGCGTCACATACCCCTCATCGACCTCCGGCTTTTCATCCATCAGCGCAAAGATCCGCCCCGCGCCTGCCATCGCCATCACGATAAAGTTGAGCTGCTGGCTCACCTGCGAGATCGGCATATTAAAGCTCTTGTTGAAGGTCAGAAAGCTCGCCAGCCTGCCCAGCGTAAGACCGGTCGCCCCCGTGATCGCCAGCGCGCCGCCCACTACCGCGATCAGCACATAACTGACATTGCCGAGCTGCGCGTTCGCCGGCATCAGAATGTTGGCAAACTGGTTGGCATTGTACGCGCTGTCGAACAGCTGCTCGTTGAGCCGGTCAAACTCCTCGATCACCTCATCCTCGTGGCAGAACACCTTGACGACCTTCTGGCCGTTCATAATCTCCTGAATATTGCCATTGACGATACCGATATCCTTCTGCTGCGCCGTGAAATACCGCGCGCTAAGCCCCGCCAGCCGCGTTGTCACGACCAGCATCACGCCCACCATCGCAAAGGTCAGAAGCGTCAGAGGCACCGACAATATCAGCATCGAGATCGTCACGGACACGATCGTAAACAGCGAATTGACGCCCTGCGGGATACTCTGGGACACCATCTGCCGCAGCGTGTCGATATCGTTCGTATAAAAGCTCATAATATCGCCATGCGCGTGCGTGTCAAAATATTTGATCGGCAGCGTCTCCATATGCTCGAAAAGCTCACACCGCAGCTTGCGCTGCAATCCCTGCGACACATAGACCATGATCAGATTGTAGGTCAGCGTCGCGGCGATGCCGACCAGGTAAAATGACGCCACCCGCAGCACGGCCGCCAGCAGAGGCGAAAAATCCGTGCTCCCGGTCACCAGCATCGGGGAAATATAATCGTCGATCAGCGTCTGCATGAACAGCGTTCCCTGCACATTTGCCAGAACGGAAACAATGATACATACGAACACGACCATAAACTGCAGTCCGAAATTCTTGAAAATGTAGGCAAACAGCCGCTTCATCGTCTCTTTGGACTCGGCAAGCTGCTCCTTGGTCGGTCTGACCGCTCTCTGCCTAGGCATAGCGCACACCTCCCCTCTGCAGCGCCGCATCCGGCGCGGTCGAAGCCTCCGGCTCCTTGCCCTCGTCAAAGTCCGCCGTACCGCCTCCGGTCTGGGATTCATAGACATCCCGGTATATCTCGTTCGTCGCCAGCAACTCTTCATGCGTGCCGATGCCGTCGATCTGCCCGTCTTCAAGCACCACGATCCGGTCCGCGTCCTGCACCGACGAAATCCGCTGCGCGATGATAATCTTGGTCGTCCCAGGGATCTCCTCCCGGAAAGCCTTTCTTATCTTTGCGTCGGTCGCCGTGTCCACAGCGCTCGTCGAATCATCCAAAATCAGCACCTTCGGCTTTTTAAGCAACGCCCGGGCGATACACAGCCGCTGCCTCTGCCCGCCGGAAACATTCGTCCCGCCCTGCTCGATGTAGGTATCGTAGCCGTCCGGCAGCCTCTCGATAAACTCATCCGCGCACGCCTGTTTGCAGGCTTTGATGCATTCCTCATCGCTCGCTTCGGGATCACCCCAGCGCAGGTTGTCGAGAATCGAACCCGAAAACAGCACATTATTCTGCAATACGACCGACACCTCGCTGCGCAGCGTCTCGATGTCGTATTTGCGCACATCAATGCCGCCGACCTGCACCAGCCCGTTTTTCACATCGTAAAGCCGCGAGATCAGGTTGACCAGCGTCGTCTTGGAGCTGCCCGTCCCGCCGATGATCCCGATCGTCTCGCCCGGATCAATGTGCAGCGTCACATCAGTCATTGAATATTCCACCGACCGCTCGTCATACGCAAAATCCACATGCATAAAATCCACCGATCCGTCCGGCACTTCCATCACCGGATTTTCGGGATTCGTGATCGTCGGTACTTCCTGAAGCACCTCGGAAATACGCTCCGCGGACGCCGCCGACATCGTCAGCATGACAAATATCATCGACAGCATCATCAGGCTCATCAGGATATTCATACAGTATGCCAGCAGGCTCACCAGCTCACCGGTCGTCAGGCTTCCTCCGACGATCAGATGCGCGCCCTTCCAGCTGATCAGCAGAATGCAGGCGTAAACCATCCCCATCATGATCGGCATCATCCCTACCAGCAGTCGCTCCGCCTTAATGAACATCCCATAGAGGTCGTTCGCCGCTTTGTGGAATTTCGTCGTCTCAAACGCCTCGCGGACATACGCCTTGACCACGCGGATACCCGACACATTTTCCTCGACGCTCGCGTTGAGCGCGTCATACTTTTTAAACACGACATCGAAAATCTTGCGCGTCACATTGACAATGCAGGAAATCGTCGCGGCGAGGATGACTGCCGCCTCCAGGTAGATCCTCGCCAGCTCCGGGCTGATGTAAAAGCTCATCGTCATCGCCACGATCAGGCTCGCCGGAGCCCGCGCGCCGATCCGCAGAACCATCTGGTACGAATTCTGGATATTCGTCACATCGGTCGTCAGCCGCGTGATCAGTGACGCCGATGAAAATTTGTCGATATTTGAAAAAGAAAAGGTCTGGATATTGCGGAACATTGCCTTGCGCAAATTCTTCGCAAAGCCCGCCGATGCCCGCGCCCCGTATCTGCCGCCCATAATCCCGGCAAAAAGCCCGACGCCCGCCGCCACCAGCATGGCCAGGCCGACGCTTAAAATCACATCCAGCCGCCCGCTCTCGACGCCGTCATCGATGATCCGTGCCATCAGCAGCGGGATCAGCATCTCCATCGCCACCTCCAGCAGCATGTACAGCGGCGTCATTATGGAATCCACCGTATATTCCTTTACTTCCTGCAACAGTCTCCGCAGCATTGTTTCTCCTCTTGGCCGCAATCATTTAAGGGTCAAATCAAAATATCGTTTACATTATAACATAGAATACAGTTGTCGGGACGAAAATTTCATTTCCCCCTTGCATAATCAATATCTTGTGGTATAATTTTTCTGTTAATACTAATTGTAAGAATTATACCTTTTTTCATACACGAACAATTGCATTGGAACGAGGTTTACCATGTTCAAGAAATCATTGCTCATTCTTTCCGCGGCACTCTCTCTTTCGGGCAGCTGCGCTCTGAGCGGAATGTTGAATATTTCCTCCCCGGCGTATGTCTATGCCACCGATGACGAGGACGATGAAGATTACGATTATCTGGAGATCTACGACAACACCGAAGAAGAAGCAGCAGAGACAAGCGAATCGACCGAGACTACGACAGAAACGCCTGCTGAGACGCCTTCCCCGGCACCGTCCGCTGCAGAGACTACAGCCAGACCGCATGTGTTAGACTCCACGCCCAAGACAGCAGATTTTGAATTCAGCCCCCAGCTTGCGCTGAGCCTTGGTGTATTTTTCCTGGGTCTGTCGATTTTCTTTCTCGCGCAGAGAAAGCAGCGTTAATTTATCAGAGATCGACAAGATCAAAGAGTGACTGCACGGAACGACAAAAACAAACAGCAGGAACTGATCATTTCAGCTCCTGCTGTTTTTATTATCACCAATTCCCATTTTTCCCTGGGAACATACCGCTTGCCCCGCCCACTGCGCAAACAAGCATACTCTTACAATCTCAATGCTTCCGCTTTACGATCACGCGGTGGCTCCACGGTTTCCATGTCGTCTTTTTACCGTCAGACGATTTCTGATACGCCCGGACACGGACATAATACTTTTGGTTCTTCTGCATCCCCGTAACGGTCACATTCTTCTTTTTGCTGTTGACCGAAGTCGTCTTGCCTTTCTTGAAGCCCGAATCCGTCGAGTACTGCAGCCGGTAACCGGTCACGGACTTTTTCTCGCTCCAGTAGAATGTGGACTTGTCTGTCCCCCACCAGCGAACCTGCTTGATATCGGGCGAATAACTGCTGCTTTCGCTGCTGCTACTGCTGGTATCATCATCGTCATCATCATCGTCATCCGAATCCCGGTAGACCACTTTAGTGCCGCCTCCCGTGTTCACATATTTGGTCTCTGTCTTCGTTTCCGTTTTTGTGATCACAGTCGGATCGCTTTTCGTCGATGTGTACAAGAACGCAAACGGCGAAAAATGTGTCGTGCTAAATTGTATGCTATTTGCCGTTCCATTGATCGTTCCCGATCTGGAAAGCAGCATATCCAAATCATTATTGTCAATGGACACCACCTGAACCGTACCAGCGGATACCGGCATATCTGATGGCAATGTCATGGTAACCACACAACTGTCAAAACTCGAATCAGACACCGACACCCCTGTATTACTGTCAACCAACTGCAAATCAAAGAAATGACTCGTACTGTACGATAAAGAATCCTCGTCTATTTCTTCCTGCAGTGCTTCTTTTCCCGCGGCTGTTACCGGACTCAACTGCAATTCCAACCCGTCACTTCCATTGACAACGCCTGCGGACTGAAGCGCAACTCCGGGACTACCTGTTGTTGCCGTTTTCACACTTGTCTTGTATTCCGCTTCAACAGTAACCTCGCAGGTTGCCTTAAGATTACTTTCCTCCGTCGTTGCAATAATTGTTGCTGTTCCCACGGCTTTTGCCGTCACAACGCCATTCTCATCCACTAACGCAATGCTTTCATCATTGCTGCTCCATACCACTTCTTCCGTTATATTCGTCGGCGAAACAGTTGCCGTCAATGTTCTTATCTTGTCCTTTGCCATCGTAAGCGTCGTTTTATCAAGCACGATACTGGTTGCGAGTATCGGCTCGTCTGTCACCGTCACTTCACAGGTTGCTGTATAAGGACCATCCGCTGTCGTAACAGTGATGGTTGCCGCTCCTGCCTCATTTGCCGTTACAACGCCATTCTCATCCACGGACGCAACACTGCTGTCACTGCTGCTCCAAGTCACATTTTTATTCGTTGCATTGTCAGGCGATACTGTTGCCGTCAAAACCCTTTCCTTGCCTTTTGCCATTGTGAGGGATGTTTTATTGAGTGTAACGCCTGTCACTGGCACTGGCTCTTCCGATGAGTCTGTCACGGTGACTTTGCACAAACCCGATATATCTGTTCCATCTTTCGATGTTGCGGTAATGGTTGTTTCTCCTTTTGCAACTGCCGTTACCAACCCATTCTCATCCACCGTTGCAACATTTTCATCCTCACTCCCCCATGACAATGTTTTATTGGCTGCATCCTCAGGCTCTACGGTTGCAGAAAGCTTATAGCTATTCCCTTTCTCAATTTCTATTTTACTTGGCGTGACAGATACATCCGTTACCTCCGTGGTGGACGATGCCGGATTTACAGTCACTTCGCATGTTTCAGTATATGTTTTTCCATCTGCGGTAATCTTTGCAGTTATCTTCGCTTTTCCTGCTGCTTTTGCTGTTACCGCCGTTGTCGTACCCGATCCCTCTGATATTTCCGCTACACCGCTTCCTTCTGTATCGATTGACCACTCTACACTTTCGATTGAGGACGGTGTAACCGTTACTTCTACCGTTTTTTCCTCACCAATATCCAGTGTAAAGTCATCCGTAATATTTACTTCAACAACCGTTATTTTCCGACTGGCAATTTCACCATTTTCTCCTTTCGCGGTAATCGTCGCTTCTCCGGCGGACTTAGCCGTTACTTCACCATTTTTTTCATCGACTGTTGCAACCTTCGTGTTACTGCTCGACCAAGCAACCGCCGTAGACGGAGTTACTGAAAGCGTTGTATTCTCTTTTACTGGACTTGCCGTCTCAGACGCTACCGTACTGATCGACACCGACTCCGTATCTTCCGTCGCCACCACCAAATACAGCGAGAACTCCGTTGCCGTAAATGCCGCGCCCTTTGCCGACGCAGCTGTCACATCTTCATCCGCAAGCTCTGTCGCTTCGCCCTCGTCATTGACATGGACGACCGTCTTTTCTCCCCCTGCAAGAGGCGTGTCCAAGGACAGAGCGACCCGCACTTCACCACCGTCAAGTGGCTCGATTTCTTCACCCTCTGCATTGAAAAAGCTGATATCTACTCCTGCAGCATCCACGGCATTGTACACCACATCACTTGCCGCTTTCAGAGCCTCGTTTTTTGAAACATCTGTCAACTCCATATATGTGCCTGCCGGAAATACATCTTCCCCATAAATGGCACGAACCCGGATACCGCTCTCCGACTCCTGATACAAGTCACCGGACGGCATTTCGTCATACGAATCCTCCGAATATTCCTCCTCATCCTCTATATCGTCTTCATCATCGTACTCTTCTTCGTCGTCATAATCCTCATCATCCCCATCTTCATCTTCGTCATAATCTCCATCGTCATAATCTTCATCTTCGTCCCAGTCTTCGTCTTCATCATAATCTTCTTCGTCGTAATCCTCGTCATAATTGTCTTCGTCCCCATCCTCATCATCTATCTCATCGTACTCTTCCCCGTACTCAAAATCATCCTCATCCCAATCGTCATCGATATCCGCATCATCATCCAATTCCTGCGCTTCCACGATGTAAAGATCGCCCGCATCCAGATTGTCTGTCTCACCTGCAGCATGGCGCACGACTGCCCAATCAAAACGGAACAGCCCCAGCATCAGTGCAATAATCAAAAAATACACCAGCTCCTTCTTCAAGCTCATGTCCCGTCTGCCCCTTTGGTTTTTCTTGTTCTTTTGCATGGCATTACCCCCATTTTAGTGCATATATAGCTTTTATCGGACAGATTCCCCTACAAAATAACACTTCTTAAAACAAATTTTTATATTTTATTTTTCCACGATCCGAATTTTTGTCCCGATGTGGATGTTTGGTACATCCGCTTCCTCCGTATAAAGCGTGCCCGGAAGCTCCGCAACTGTCTTGCCGGACATATTGATCGTCATATGTCCGAGCCCCGCCAGCGTCACCGGCGCTTCATCGCCAATTGCCGTAATCCGGTACTCCTCGTCGTCAATCTGCAGATACTGTCCCGCCGCAATCGTGCCATGGATCGGATTGACGCTGACCAGATAGCAGTAATCCTTCAGCTCATCCGGCGCGTTTTCCCCAAAAATAATGAACATATTGCCTCCGGCAAATTCGTCCACGCTCGCCCCCAGAGCCTTGACTTCGTTTTCATAAATAATGTTCATAATGCCCTCCTTCATATTTGAAATCATTTCCCAGGAATTTTATTGTACTACATTTGAAAAAACTTTGACAGCATATTTCCGAGAAAAACATTTCCGCGGACTACACATTTTCGCCCATCTCATTGAATGTGTCCGCCACCTTGCGTACCTCAGCTTCCGCGTGCAGAAATGCCCGCGCGACATACGGATCAAACTGCGAGCCGATCCCGTCGCGTATGATCTCAAGTGCTTTTTCAAACGGAAAGCCTTCCTTGTAACTGCGCTTGGAAATCAATGCGTCAAACACATCCGCTACCGCCATGATCCGCGCCGACAGCGGAATTTCTTCTCCGGCCAGGCCGTCGGGATATCCCTTTCCGTCCCAACGCTCATGATGGTGTGCCGCAATCCTCCGTGCCTCTTCGAGATATCCGGAGTCCGGCACATTGTCGATCGCGCGCGAGATAATGTCCCGCCCCGCCGTCGTGTGCGTCTTCATCGTCGCGAATTCTTCATCCGTCAGCCTGCCGGGTTTATTTAAAATCGCATCGGGAATATTGATCTTGCCTACATCGTGCAGCGGCGCGGAACGGGCTGTCTCGTAAATGAACTGTTCCGTCATCCGGTCCTCATACATCCCTTCCTTTTTCATCTGGTCCATGATGATCCGGACATAAGCCGCCGTCTTGCGTACATGCTGTCCGGTATTTTTGTCCCGGCTCTCGACCATGTCCGCCAGCACCATCACCAGACCGTCCTGCATCTCGGCAATCATTTCTGTCTTGTTCTGCAGCTCTGCAACATATTTCGTGCTGTCTTCGGTCGTTTTGGAAAATGCCCGGTAAAGATTTTCGATCTCATCCCCGGTGTGGATGTCCAGTTTTTTGATGCGCTTTAAACTGTCGCTTCGCGCTTCCTCACTGTTGTAAGCAAACGCGTCCGCAGCGATCGCCATCGTATTGATCGGCAGGATCATATTGTACTCAACGCACCAGAGCCCGGCGACGAGGATTAAAATAAAGAAACCGAGACACAAAGAAATCATCTTGGCAAGATAGCTGTATTCGTCCGCCTGCAGCCCGCCCGCGGCTGTCTTCTCCGCCACCGTGTAAGCATTGTTGCGGTAAAGAATAAAGCTGATGGATGTCGCAACCGTTCCAATGGACACTGCCGCGGCAACCACTACGATGACCAGCTTGGTACGAAGGGAAATGACACGGCACCGGCTCTGCCCTGCCGCCTCTTTTTCTTCCTGCGACAACGGCGCCTGCTGCCAGCCGCTTAACGAGAGCCACCCTTCGGTATCGGTCGGCACCACAAACATCAGCGCCCGGACAATGGCGACCGTCACTGTCTTGTCCGCAAGATCCGACAGGTAATCCGCCACAAGCATTGACTGAAATGAAGTCAGCACGCCGCTTTGGTAAAATTCCCTTGACACTTCCTCCTCATATGCCGCGCCGTACAGACACCAGGTCAGCAGAAACCCCAGTCCTCCGCCGATCACGGACAGCAGAAAAATAAAAATGACAATGCCGGAAAGCTTTTTCAGATATCCCTTTCTGGAAAAAAATGCGGATGTAACAGCGATCAGGACGCTGATCGTCCCGTAATATATCGCTGTCGGGTCGCTAAGCTGCTTCAGAAGATTGGTCCCCAGGCCGACGACGATGCCCGGCAGATAACCGCCTAAAACCGCCGCCAGGATCGTGCCGATCGAATCCAGATACAGCGGCAGGTGCCAGACCTCCGCAAAACCCGCCCCGGCAAGATTGATCCCGATGCCGATCGAGCAAAACAGCACCGCAAACAGAAGCTTTGATTTCTTTTTATCCTGCTTCCCATCCCCCATAGTTTCCCCTCTTAAACTATTCGACACAATACGCGTTCAGTATATCATACAATACCGCCCGCGTCATCTTTTGCGGCCTTACTTTTTCTCCAGCACGAGTTTCCTTGAGACGAAATTGTAAACCATCACGATGCCGGTCGCCGCGACCTTTGCCCCGACATTGGCCCAATGCTGCGGCAGCCATCCGGACAGCCACGCCCAATGCCCATAGATCAGGTCGATGCAGATGTACAAAATGATCTCATTAAGCACCAGCCCCACTGCGGACATTCCGGCAAACAGCATAAATTCGCGTTTGCGCGACATGTCATCCCGGCGCTCAAACACATATTTCATGCTCAGCAGATAATTAACGACCAGCGAAATCGAAAATCCGCACACGCCCGCGATCAGATACGGGATGCGCAAGCCGTTGCACAGTATGGTGTAGATAGCGAAGTCCACAAGCGTCGAAATGACCCCGACGATCCCGAAACGCAGGACTTGTTCGATCAATTGTTTCATAAATTTTCGTAATCCTTTTTATCACATCACCGTAAGCGGTTCTGCGATGGTCTTTGGCTTATTGTTTGGTGTTTGCTTTACAGTAAACCTGTATGTGGTGCGATTTGCGTTTTTCTTCGGGCGGCAATTCCATATAGTTTCCGTAAATTCCGGTCAGATATCCGTCATAACACGCAACCGCCGGATACTGCTTCCTTTCAAAAGGCACTTCGATCAGCGGAAACGCTTCGTCCTTACGGTAACGCTCACCGACGCCGTACAGCGCATTCGCGGAAATGCCGATATAATTCGCAGACTCATAAGGGTATTTGCTCGCTTCCCTCACCATCCGCCGCACCAAAAAACGGTTCCCGAGAAGATGCGTGACAAACACCGGGAAAAATTTTAAAATCGTCCGGAATCCGCTTGTCCCTCTTCCGAATTTGGAGCGGGAATATTTTACTGCCTTGCGCAAAAATGTCACACGGCGGATGAACCGCTTTGTCTCCTCAGCCGTATCGGGATAGCCGTCCACCGGAAAAATGTCGATATATAGATGCGCCGTCACGGCGCTTTCCAAAAGATACTCCGTACTCGCCCGGCGAAGCCGCGTATCCAGGTCGATCATCTGCCCGTATGGGCTGGAATAGCTGCCGTCGTCACCAAAAGCAAAGGCATAATGCCCGCCGATCGGCTCTGTCCGCGCCAGCTCCCGGAGTTTCTCATAATCGTCCCGCGGAATCCCCACATCAATGTCGTCATCCCACGGAATAAAGCCCTTGTGCCGGATCGCCCCCAGCAGTGTCCCCCCGACCAGAAAGCAGGTCAGACCGTGTTTGTTACAATACGCCAGCAGATCGTCAAGCATCTGTACGAGCCGCGTCCGGATCTCCTGTTGTGTCAGCTGTTTTTTTTCTTGCATTTTTTTGAGCATGCCTCCTCTTCAGGCATATTTATCATCAAGCAAACCCATTTGACAAATCGTCTCTTTTCACTCATTCGGCTATTAGGAACTGTAGACAAGTAACTTGCACATTTTGGCTTGTCTTTGACTCCATCTGCTGCGTTGTCTTCAATCGACGATGAACTCGTCCAAAATGCCAATCCCGGCACTTGTTCATGCATCTGTATGATTGCTGTCCCGCAATATCGCAATCGTCCGTATCAGCCCGTTCTTCATATCATAATGCGCGGTCCAGCCGAGGCTCCGCAATTTTGCCGCATCAAGCACTGCTTTTGTCGCCGTCGAATAGCCCGCCGCCTCCTTTGCGTCCGGCAATTCAAAGACAACCTGCCTGCCCGCGTAGTCCGCCACAATCCGTGCCAGATCCTTAAGCGCAATATCGCTTCCCGGATCCGCCACATTGTACGCCTGCCCACATTCGCCGTACAGCAGGCAGTACAGCAGCGCCGATACCGCGTCTGCCACATAGCTGTAGGAATACAGTTGGTTCCCTTCCGACTTCAGTATGATATCCTCACCTGCCACGCCTTTGTGGATGAACTGCGAGATCGCCTTGGTGTCTGTCGAAAGCAATGTCGGACCGTAAGTCCGCGACAGCCGCGGGATCACCACATCCATCCCTTTCTGCGCAATGTACGCCTGGCACAATGCCTCTCCGCACCGCTTGCTCTCCGGATATCCGGCACGCATCGTATTGCAGTCAATGTACCCCAGATAGCTCTCATCAAAGGTTTCCGCATCCCCGCGGTTCTCTCCGTAAATCTCTACCGACGACGCGAACAGAAACCGCTCACACCCATGCGCCGCACCGTATTCCAGCAGATGGTAAGTACCGAGCATATTTGTCGTGATCGTGCCGATCGGGTCGGATGAATACGCTTTCGGGTGCGTATTGCTGGCGGCATGAAAAATGTAGTCTATCCTTCGTTTATCCGATACACCGTCCGATAATTTCTCATTTTTATCCGGATCATTTTCCGCGCCAAATGTTTCATCCGCGATATCTGATGCTTCCGGCAGATTTATTCCCCGGTTGATATCCCCTGCCACAAAAACAAAATTGTCATCGTCCCAATACTCTGCGAACCGCTCTTTTGCCTTTTGTTCATTTCTCCCGAGCGCGTAAATCTTTATTCCCAGATCCTTTGCCCAAAGTACATCGATCAGAAAGCTCGCGATATTCCCGCTCGCTCCGGAGATCAGAAAAGCTTTGTTCCGCAGCCGCTCCCAATCGATCGCCAGTCCCGCGACATATGCGACATCTTCCTTGTATAGTTCGTGATCGTAGATTTTCATAAATAATCCGTTCCCTTAACATTAAAATCAGTTTATTTTTCGGGAAACATTATACTATTGTTGTGGCTCGTATGGCAACTGAATTATTATTCGTTGCCGGGAATTAATTTTTACATAATGACGAAGAAGAACGGAATTTACTTTTTCAATTTTCCGTAACTATTTCAGAGGTGTTAGCGGGTATTCAATATAGGGATTTTGTGTTATACTTCTCGTAAAGAGTTATGCCCGAAAGGAACTGATAATATGGCAGCAGTAACGCAGTAAAGTATATGGAACATGACGGAAGAGAAGAAGCTTTTGGAGATATTCGAGGAGCTTTAGGGAAAGTGGTGACTCGTTAGGTGAAATTTGAGTGGGATTCTGAAAAAGAAATAATAAACATAAAAAAGCATGGTATAGATTTTGAAATCGCAAGCCGGATTTTTAATGACAAGAATAGAGTAGCTACTGCAAAAGAGAAGGAGTTATATTCATATGGCTATAATTAAAAAAACAATAGATATTACAAAGCCGCTTTCAGATGAACAGAGGAATCGCGTGATTGTTGCTGCCTCTAAGCCACTTGCTTTTGATGAAGATGCACCGGAACTCACAGAAAGTCAGATTGAAGAGATCAAGGGTGTTATTGATAGCAGAAGATTTGATGAAATAGGGCAGGATATAACAGTGCATCTGACAGAGAGTTCTATGGAGAAAGTAAAAACCTTCGGGAGTGATTATAAAGGAATTCTCAATCGGTTGATGAATCTTGCTATAAGTGAACCGGAACTTCTAAAAAAAGCAATGTTGCTATAGATGTATGAACAAGAAAGGCTGCTCTATATGGAATACTTGTTTAGAGTAGGTTGAGTCAAAGTTACGGGGATTGCGGTTTTTTGCAAGAGTACCTATCTGTAATTTGGGTTGTAAAAAAAGAATGCTGTTGATATAATATGTAACGGAGCGGTACCCCTCGTAACGAAGGGGGTGATGCCTATGGAGTACGTGACATGGTCTGATCTAATTCGGTTCCTTATATTCATTGTAACTCTCGTAGGTCTGATATATCAGATACTCAAAAAATAACCGCCCCTGACTGGATGCGTGGCGGTTATTTCACCATAATTCCGAGGGGCTACCGCTCCCTTTTGTTGACATTATAACACAATGATACATTTTTACAAGCGTTTTATTGATATTTCCGCACCTATGAGCAAACGATACCTGATCCGGACAAATATCAGTCCGTTTGACAATCCAACCTATTACGACGCGGTCCGCAAAAATGTCGTGCGGAGCAACAGCGGCAATCTGCTCTTTCCGCACAGCCTGATCCGTGCGCTGATGACGGATGACGATACGGTGTTTGATCCGGTCAATACGCACGGCAGTTTTTCTGACGAGGAAATCGACCGCATTAACGCAAGCTACGACGCATTTCTGATCCCGCTTGCCAATGCGTTCCGGATCAGCTTTATGGAAGAGCTTGCCAATCTGACGGCATTAGTCCGCCGTCTGACCATTTCTTGCATCGTGGTCGGTATCGGTTTTCAGGGCAATCTGTCCGGGGATATTTCCCGCGGCTTTAAATGGGCGGACACGGCGCGCGATTTCTGCAAGGCTGTTTTAGAGAAATCCGCAAAGATCGGTCTGCGTGGGGAAACCACGGCAAAATTCATGGACTATCTCGGCTTTCAGCGGGACAAAGATTACCAGGTGATCGGCTGTCCCTCGATGTTTCTGTATGGAGCTGATCTGCCTGCGCCAAAGCCGCTCTCGCTTTCGCCGGATATCCGCATCCACATCAACAGCAAGGTCGATCTGCCACAGAAGCTGCACGACTATTTAAAAGGCGTCTGCGACGCGATTCCGGACCATTATTATCTGCCGCAGAATCAATACGAGCTGGTGGCGATGTACACCGGGATTCCGCTTTCTTACACGCGGCCGGACTTGAAAACCATGCCTGCGCACTATCCGACAGACCCGTCACATCCGCTGTTCCGGCAGAACCGCATCCGCGGCTTTGTGACGGTTCCGAGCTGGCTGGATTTTCTTCGGCAGGGCGATCTGAATTTCGGCACGCGCATTCACGGCAATATTGCCGCCATCCTTGCAGGGATTCCGGCTTTCATTATCGCACCTGACAGCCGTGTGTTGGAGCTGGCGGAATACCACCGGATCCCGCATACGACAGTCGCGGATCTGGATGAGAAAACATCTGTTTTTGATCTATTGGAAAATGTGGATTTCAACTCAGTTTTAGATGGGCACAAGGAGCGGTTTGAGACCTATTTGCAGTTTTTATGCGATAATGATCTGCCGTCGATTTATCATGCAATGGATGCTTCTGCCAAATCAGCCAACAATGAGGAAGATACATCCCATTCAGCCACAACCAACCATAAAGACGATGCATCCCATTCAGCCACTGGCAACCGGCAGGAGAATACTCCCACCACGAGCACTTCCTGCCCGTTTGATAAAAAAATTTCTGAGATTGATTTCCGCCCGCCGCTTGTTCCGTATCGGCATCTTGCTGCTTCCGATCATTTCGACGCGATGCGGTTCCGTTATACCTTTTTGGCAAAGCGGATGATAAAAGGGGTTTTGCGGAAAGCTTAAATAAAAAACGAACCTTCGGCATATCACCTTGAGTCCGTTTGATTTTTCCTATAAGGCTTTCAGATCGCTTTCAGTCCTGTAACGATTCCATCAGCACTTGCTCCATCTCATGCAGCTTCCTGACTGCCGCATCAACTCTCGGATCATCATTATGTAAATATTCTAATAATTTCTTAACATCCAATAACTGTAGCCGCAATCCATGTTTAAATTCTGTAGCAGTCGGCATAATACCTTCCTCTCTTATTTGATGACCTGCAGCCATTTCTCACTTCAGCCAGCTGTCCCGCCCGTCGGATTTCAGATGCGATTTGAACATCTCCAGGTCGTCCTTGGTCGTCAGCTTGATATTTTTGTCGCTGCCTGCCGCGAAATGCAGACGGACACCGAGCTGAACCATCATCGTGTTGGTGTAGTTGGAACCGTCGATACCGATCTGCTTGTCATAAGCTTCGTGGTACTTGTCATCGAGCAGACGGAACGCATACGCCTGCGGGGTAGAAACGCGCCGCAAGGTTTCGCGGGGAATGTACTCGGTCGTTGTCGTCTCATCTTCGGGATCGACTTTAAATATCTGCTCATTGTAAGGCAGGCTCGTCACAGCATTGCCGTATTTTTTAGCTTTAATGATAATATCGGTCAGAACCGTCTCGTCCACCATCGGGCGGATCCCGTCGTGAATAATGACAATATCGTCATCCGCCGCTTTGCCCTCCAAATGGTAGACTCCGTTGCGGATCGAACCCTGTGCCGACTCACCGCCGTCGATCACATCCACAAGCTTTGTGATGTTAAACTGCTTGGCGTAGGCACGCAAAATATCGTGCCATCCCTCAATGCACACCACATAAATCTCATCGATCTGAGGATGGCGCTGAAATCCCTCCAGCGTGTAGATCACTACCGGCTTGTCATATACATTGATGAACTGCTTGGGGATGTCCTGATGCATACGGGATCCGACACCGCCCGCAATGATAATCGCTATCGTCTTCATATCATTGACCGCCGTGCCGCCGCTGCTCGTAGACCATATGCAGCATATCTTCTTCGTAACGCTCGTCTGTAAAAGCGGACAGCTTTTTTAATACTGACTGCTTTTTATCATTTATCTGCTTCAATTCCCGCTTGACGCGTTCTTCTTCGGCTTCCAGCGATTTCAATTCTTTTTTCAGCTCTTCCGCTGTCGCCATTGCCGAATCCAAACCAATAATCGATAATGACATTTACAATGCCTCCCTTTATGATCTCTTCCCCAAAATAATAATTACGCGCCACACATCCGCGTCTATTTCCTATCGAAAGAATAGCCGGATGTACAATGCCCAGCCGCGCTACCTCTCCCGTCCAGCCAGCGTTTTCCGCACCAACGCTTTCCGCAACGCTGTTTCTGCGCGCACAAGATCCAAATCGCTCGCCTTTGCCTCGATACGCTCCCGCGCCCGCTTTTCCGCCGCCTCTGCCCGCGCCACATCAATTTCGTCAGGCCACTCTGCCGCCTCTGCCAGCAGCGTCACTTTATCGCCTTGTATCTCCGCAAAACCGGAATATACGCCTGCGGTTTTTTTATTTTCTTCATCCTCCGTGATCGTCACAACGCCGGGCGCCAGCACCGTCGTCAGCGGAATATGGTGCGCGTAAACACCGATATCCCCTTCTGTCGTCGTAAACTCGATCATCGAAGCCACGCCCTCGTAAAACACCCGTTCAGGCGTGATCACTTTCACCTCAAAGGTATTTGCCGTCTCTGCCATGCCATATTACCTCTGCTGCAGCGGCAGCTTACTTAAATCGCCGTCGCCGCGTATCATCCGTTTCGATTCAGCCTGCTAAAGCTTTAGGCCTTGTTTGCCTTCTCCCGCACTTCGTCAATCGTGCCGACATTCAGGAAGTGACCCTCTGCCACATCATCCATATGACCTTCGAGAATCTCCTTGAAGCCGCGGATCGTCTCCTGGATCGGAACATATTTTCCTTCGAGACCGGTAAACTGCCCCGCCACAAAGAACGGCTGTGACAGGAAACGCTGGATCTTTCTCGCGCGGGATACGACCAGCTTGTCATCCTCTGACAGCTCGTCCATACCCAGGATCGCGATAATATCCTGCAGCTCCTTGTACTTCTGCAGAATCTCCTGCACGCCGCGCGCCACCTCAAAATGCTCCTGCCCGACGATACGCGGATCGAGAATACGCGATGTCGATCCCAACGGATCCACCGCCGGATAAATACCAAGCTCTGCAATCGAACGCTCCAATACGGTCGTTGCGTCCAGATGCGCGAATGTCGTCGCCGGTGCAGGGTCGGTCAGGTCGTCGGCAGGCACATAGACTGCCTGCACGGATGTGATCGATCCGTTCTTGGTCGATGTGATACGCTCCTGAAGCGCACCCATCTCGGTCTGCAGCGTCGGCTGATAACCAACTGCGGAAGGCATACGACCCAGCAGAGCGGACACCTCGGAACCGGCCTGCGTGAACCGGAAAATATTGTCAATGAACAAAAGCACATCTTTTCCGCCTTTGTCACGGAAATACTCTGCCATCGTAAGACCCGTCAGACCAACGCGCATTCTCGCTCCGGGCGGCTCATTCATCTGCCCGAAGACCATGCAGGTCTTGTCGATAACGCCGGACTCTTTCATTTCATAATAAAGGTCATTTCCTTCACGGGTGCGCTCACCAACGCCCGTAAATACGGAGTAACCGCCGTGCTCCGTCGCGATATTGTGGATCAGCTCCTGGATCAGAACCGTTTTGCCGACGCCCGCGCCGCCAAACAGCCCGATCTTTCCACCCTTCTGATAAGGGCAGAGCAGATCAACGACCTTGATTCCTGTCTCCAGCATCTCAGATGCCGTGGACTGCTCCTCAAAGGAGGGCGCCGGTCTGTGGATCGGCATCTTTTCCTTGGTCACAGGCGCAGGCTGTTCATCGATCGGCTGTCCGAGCACATTGAACATCCGCCCCAATGTCTCCTCCCCGACCGGAACCGTGATCGGCGCGCCCGTCGCTTTCGCGTCCATATTGCGGACAAGTCCGTCCGTCGGTCCGAGCGCGATGCAGCGAACCGTATCGTCGCCTAAATGCTGCGCAACCTCAGCGACCAGAACTTCTCCGTTTGTCCTCGTGATTTCGATTGCTTCGTTGATTTCGGGAAGTTCCCCTTCTGCAAACCGGATGTCCAGGACGGCTCCGATGATCTGGGTGACCTTTCCCGTATTTTGATTTTCCATAAGCTTAATCCTCTATACCTTTCTGCTACGCCAACGCCTCTGCTCCGGCAATGATCTCGGTCAGCTCCTGTGTGATCGAGCCCTGCCGCGCACGGTTGTATTTTAAGGTCAGATCAGAAATCATATCCTCGGCATTGCTCGTTGCCGAATCCATCGCCTGCATCCGGGCACCGTTTTCTGACGCCACCGCCTCGATCAGCGCTCCATAGATCAGGCTTGTCACATACTTGGGTACGATCAGTCCCAACGCCTCTTCCTCGTTGGGCTCGAAATTCATCAGCAGGTTGGAATCATTACCCTCCGCAATGTCTTCCTCATCGACCGCCACCGGCAGCAGCTGGAGCAATGTCGGTTCGTGTACCACAGTATTTTTAAAATGCGTATACGCAAGATAGATCGCCCGAAGCTCACCGTCCGCATACCGCTTTAACAGATCCTTGCAGATACGGGACGCATCCTCATAGGTCGGGGCTTCCATCACATCGTTATCCGCATCCATGATCGAATAGCCGCGGTGCGCCAAAAGTTCCTCGCCCTTGTGTCCGATCGCGTAGATCTCTGTCTCGTCTTTGTCCAATTCACTGGCCGTGATCAGCTTGACGATATTGGAATTGTAGCCGCCCGCCAATCCGCGGTTGGATGTGATCGTGATAACGGCGCATTTGCCCTCGTCATGCTCTGTCAGGTACGGATGATCCACGCTGCCGACCCGCGCGAGCATGCTGCACACTGTCCGGTACATTGCGTTGAAATACGGCGATACATCCTCTGCCCTGCCCTTTGCCTTTTGGAGCTTGACGGTGGACACAAGCTTCATCGCTTTGGTAATCTGCTGCGTGCTCGAAATGCTGGTGCGGCGTCTTTTTATGTCACGCATCGAAGCCATGCTTCAATCCCCCTTGTCTTTCTCTTCTTTCTGAATCATTTGAAAGTGGATTTTTCTTCAAACGCGCCAATTTCTTTCTGGCTTCCGTAATGTCGCTGCACCCTTCCAGCAAAATATCAATCATCTCAATAATACTGCTGAATTGATAATCGGTCATTACATCCACTCCCACCTGCTTCACGCTCCCTTAACGAAATCCTTCTTCGCTTCCTCGATCGCCTTGACCAGAAGCTTCTCCATATCCGCGGAGAGCTCCTTGGTGTCACGGATCGACTGCGGGATCTCAGGATACTTCGTATCCACAAGCTCGATCAACGCCTTTTCAAAAGCAAGTACATCCGCGGTCGCAATGTCAAGCAGATGCTTCTGCGTCGCCGCGTAGATGATCATGATCTGATTTTCCACCGGCATCGGCTCATACTGCGGCTGCTTGAGCATCTCCTGAATGCGCTCGCCCTGCGCCAGCTTCTCCGCGGTATCCTTGTCCAGCTCGGAGCCGAACTGCGCGAACGCCGCCAGCTCACGGAACTGCGCCAGCTCGACACGGATCGGAGCGGCAATCTTTTTCATCGCCTTGATCTGGGCGGATCCGCCGACTCGCGAAACCGACAGACCTGCGTTGATTGCCGGACGCTGACCTGCGTTGAACATATCTGTCTCCAGATAAATCTGTCCGTCCGTAATCGAAATGACATTGGTCGGAATGTATGCGGACACATCGCCTGCCTGGGTCTCAATGATCGGCAGTGCCGTCAGGGAACCGCCTCCCAGCTCGTCATTCAGCTTTGCCGCGCGCTCAAGAAGCCTTGAATGCAGATAGAAGACATCGCCCGGGTACGCCTCTCGTCCAGGCGGACGCCTCAGAAGCAATGACAGTGTACGGTATGCCACTGCGTGCTTGGACAAGTCGTCGTAAATCACGAGGACATCCTGTCCGCTTTCCATCCACTCTTCGCCCATCGCGCATCCCGAATACGGCGCGATGTACTGCAGCGGAGCCAGCTCGGATGCCGTCGACGCGACGACTGTCGTGTAGCTC
This sequence comes from Lachnospiraceae bacterium, assembly GCA_017470735.1. Lineage (GTDB taxonomy): Bacteria > Bacillota > Clostridia > Lachnospirales > Lachnospiraceae > RGIG4930. Next base: position 21,589 of record JAFUYB010000064.1, read on the forward strand.
ATTGCTCCGAATTCTTCTAAAGTCTTGACCAATGAAGCGACCGTCGACGCTTTCTGTCCGATTGCGACATAGATACACTTCATCCCCTGCCCTTTTTGGTTGATGATCGTATCGATCGCGATCGCGGTCTTTCCGGTCTGCTTGTCACCGATGATAAGCTCACGCTGCCCGCGGCCGATCGGGATCATCGAGTCAATAGCCTTGATACCGGTCTGTACCGGCGTGTCTACTGACTTTCTCGAAATAACACCGCTCGCCACGCGCTCGATCTGGCGGAACTTGTCGGTATCGATCGGTCCCTTGCCGTCAATCGGCTGTCCGAGCGCATTGACGACACGCCCCAAAAGAGCGTCGCCGACCGGCACCTCCACCACGCGTCCGGTGGTCTTGACCGTGTCTCCTTCATTGATGTTGCGCTGGTTGCCCAAAAGCACGGCACCGACATTGTCCTCCTCGAGATTCAGGACCATGCCGTACACTTCACCCGGGAACTCCAGCAACTCACCCTGCATGGCGTTGGACAGTCCGTGAATGCGGGCGATACCGTCCGCCACCTGAATGACCGTTCCGACATCCGCCACTTCAAGCTTCGCCGTATATCGTTTCATCTGCTCCTTGATCACGGAGCTGATCTCTTCCGGTTGTAAATTCATGGAGTGCTATTCATCTCCTTTCTTCTTATTATCTATCGACGGATAATTCAAACCCAAAACTTCCATCAACCGCCGCATTGCCTCATCCTGCGATTTGCCGTCCTGAGCCTGTTGATTTAGGTATCTCTGCATTTCATCCTTTGTCATAGCTTCACCTACCCTATCTTCCTGACGAAAGTTCATGCGACAGCTTTTCCAGCTTGGTCCGCACGCTCGAATCGACTACGCGGTCTCCGATGCGGATCACCATTCCGCCGATCAGGCCGGGCTCGATACCGAAATGCATCTCCAGCGACACGAAATCGGTCGTCGAAAGCAGACGCTCCTCGACTTCCTTTTTCTGCTTTGCGGGCAGCTCCATCGGCGTCGACACATAGACCACGCCGATCTTCCGGTATGCCTTGACCCTGTCGATGAACTCCGAAAAGACATCCGCCGTATCCGCAAAATGCCCCTTTTCCAGCAGCATCTCAAGCAGACCGTAAATCTCATCGGATACCCTGCCTTTGAACACTGCCTCCAAGACGCCGTCCTTTTCTTCTTCGCTGATCTGCGGATGCGTCATCATGCGGATCAGTTCAGGATTTTCTTCCAATGCCGTCACAATGCTCTCCGCTTCGGCGAGGTACTCGTCAAAACGGTTCTCCTCTTCAGCGACTTCGTAGAGCGCATTGCCATAAACATCCTTTACCTGCTTTGCCATGTCGCATTACCCATTTCTTTCAAAGTCTCATCCACAAGGCTCTCCTGAATGGTCACATCGATATTGGCGGAAACGACCTTTTGAGCCATCAGCGCCGCAACCGCGATCATCTGCTGCTTGACCTCGTCCTCCACGCGCTTCTTGGTCAGCTCCGCTTCCTCATTGGCACGGGCAATGATCCGTGCAGCCTCGTCCTTTGCTTCCGATTCGATCCGCGCCTGATTCTCCAGGCCTTTCTTACGGGCTTCACCGAGGATCTGCTCGACTTCCTTTTCCGCGGATGCCAGCTTGGCCTCGTACTCCGCGCGTAAGCTTGCCGCCTTTTCCTTGTCGCCTGCGGCCGTCGCGATATCCGTGGCAATGCGCTCTTTACGCTCTGCCAGCAGCTTTTTCGCCGGCTCAAAAAGCAGATAAGACAGGATCAGACAAAGGAAGAATACGGATATGCCCAACAGCACAGCATCGTGCAGGAGCTGAAAATCCAAATTGAATAATCTAGTCATTCTCTATTTCCTTCCTTGAAAGTGCCGGGAAATCATCCCACCAGCGGCTTCACGAACAAGAGCAGCATCGCAACCAACAGACCGTACAGACCGGTCGTCTCTGCAACTGCCTGCCCAAGAAGCATCGTAGACATAATCTGTCCCTGTGCGCCCGGGTTGCGTCCTACCGCAGATGCCGCATGGCCTGCCGCGATACCCTGACCGATACCAGGGCCGATACCCGCGATAACTGCAAGTCCCGCGCCGATTGCCGAGCAAGCCAGAATTAAATCTTGTCCTGTGATGTTCATACTTTGCCTCCTTAAAATCTAGGAATAAATTAATTTGGTTACATTATTATACATTGTCCGACAACTGTTGTGAAATATAAGTCATCGTCAACATCGTAAACACATAGGTCTGTATCGCTCCCGAGAATAGGTCGAAGTAAATATGCAAAAACGACGGCCACGCGATCGCGATCTGTGACAGCAGCCCGTATACCAGCGCCATAATGACCGTGCCCGAAAGGATATTCGCAAACAGACGCAGCGACAGCGAGATCGGTACCGCAATCTCTGAGATCAGATTGATCGGGAACCAAATCGGCAGCCATGGCGGCAGCGGCGAACACATATCCGTCCAGATGCTCTTTAAGCTGTTGTGCTTGAACTGCGCGAAATGGATCAGACAAAATGTAATGATCGCCAGCGCAAAGGTCGTACCATAATCAGCCGTCGGCGGCCGCAAGCCCAAAAGCCCGGAAATGTTGGACAGCAGGATAAACATGAAAATTGTCGCGATATAATTGAAATACCGCGGTGTAGCCTTGCCCATCGATCCCTGGACGATGCCGGTCAGCCCTTCGATCATCAGCTCCACGACATTCTGCAGTCCGCTCGGCGTATCGGTCGCCGATGCCCTGACCAGCACACGGTTTGCCGCAATCGCAAACCCGATCAGGATCAGCATCACGATCAAAATGCAGACATGGGATGTCGTGATCCATACGGTCTGTCCGAAAATCTCATACGAAAACAGTCCGTGGATCATGAAATCAATATCATCCGCTGATGCCAGCAGTAACGGTTCAAACTGCAAGGTATCACCCCCTCCTCTTGAATTGCTGTATATATGCGGACACTTTCAGTCCCATCATTCCGATAAACGCGGCGATAAAATCGCCCAAGTGAAAATAGGTCATCCCAAAGAATACGGCAACGACCACGAGATATCGCATCACGGATTTCGCAGCCAGCAGTTTCACCGAGCCTTCTCCGAACGCAACGGATGTATTCAGCACCGAAGCGATGTGTACCGCCATGAATACGGCACAGCCAAGTCCGATTGCAAGACCAACGGCAAACTGCCGCTTGTCCGGCACAAACAGAATGCCGATGCCAAACACCACCAGCCCGTATCCGAGGATACCGAGCACCAGTCCCGGAAGCGCTTCATTCATCCGCTTTAACGCCTTCATCGGCACGCTCCCTTTCTGCCCTTTTCAGCTCCTCCTCCGACACCGGATCCTTTGGCCAGTCCCGCGTCATCCGCTTCACAAGCTGCCATGCGCCCTGCATCCCTGCGGCCGCCCCGGCCACAAAGCCGACAACCGCCAGCCCGATCAGGTCAAACCGCCGTCCCAGCCACGCCCCGCCGATCGTACAGAACAGGATCGGCACCAGCATCGTGACGCCAAGCTGAAGGATCAGCGACAGCATTCCGGTGATCGTCTGCAGATTCCCTTTCACTTTAATCTCCTCATAACCGGTCTGCCTTGAGCCGATTATAAAACCATACTAAAATAATCTACATTAAAACGGCAAATATTGCAACTTTTTTGTGCTAATTTGCCAAAATAATTTGCCAAATGGCATCCTTTTTTCCATATCACAGCAAAGGTTACATTTCAATCCGCACCTTCCGTCCGCTGTGTTCATATTTGCGGAAGGTCACGCCTGCGCTGTCAAGCATCCGTTTTGACGCAATGACGCTCGGCGTGTGCTCATATTTATCACTGTCGTAGATGATCTCGCGGATGCCGGACTGAATGATCGCCTTAGCGCATTCATTGCACGGAAACAGCGACACATACAGCTTGGCTCCGTCAAGACTGCCGCCGCGATAATTTAAAATCGCGTTCAGCTCGCTGTGCGTCGTGTAGAAATATTTATTGTTCAACGGATCCCCGTCACGGTTCCAGGGAAATTCATCATCGGAACAGCCGATCGGAAATCCATTGTAACCGACGGACAAGATCTTGTTGTCTGACGATACGATGCAGGCACCGACCTGCGTATTCGGATCCTTCGACCGCATCCCCGACAGAAAGGCGATCCCCATGAAATACTCATCCCAGCTGATGTAATCCTCACGCTTTTCACTCATAATGTCTTTTCCTCCAGTATGCGGTCCGACAGCTTTTGTATCGACGCGCGGATCACCTCAAAGCAGATCCCGTAGGTCTGAAGCGTGCCGCCGTATGGATCCATGATCTCCAGCTCATCCCCGACATACTCCGATAATAAAAATGTATTTTCCTCTGTCGCTGACGGGAACTTGGACAGCACCTGCTGCCTTTGCCGTTCTTCCATGGTAAACAGCATCGTGTCCTGATCGATCTCCTCATCGGACAGCTGCTCCGATACAAAGCCTTCCAATGTGATCCCGTTGGACACCATGACCGCTTCCGTCTTTTGGTTTAACGGCTCGGGAAACTGCACGACGATCCCCCTTGATACCGCTTCCATGTCAGAGCTTTCATAAAGCCGGTCGAAAAGCGCCGCCGCCATCGCCGATCGCGCGTTCCCGTGTCCTTCCACAAAGATGAGCTTCCGTCTGCGGCTCGACTGCATAGGCTTCGGCGCATCCAGCACCTGGTACGATGCCGCTTTCAGCAGTCTGTTTTCAATCGCCGCGCCCAGCCCGCTTCCGGACAGAAATTCCGCATAGATCACCTCGGCGCCCAGCGTGTCAAACTGCCGCAAGACATCATAAAGCGATGCCGCCACTTCTTCCGGGCGCGTACCCACATCCAGCACCGTTCCGCTGCGGTAACGCTCTTTTGTCTCTGCCGTTGCGATAATGCCGACCGTTTTTCCTTCCTGCTGCGCCGCTTCTACCAGCTTGTTGATGCATCGGATGACATCACCCTCACTGCCCTGCACCAAATACAGATCACCTTTTGGCGCGTAATGGCGGTATTTCATCCCGGGCGCTTTCGGGTGCAGTCCGGCGTCCATGCCGGATGGTGCCGCGTCACCAGATGCCTTTCCCGCCGTATTATGAGCCTGCCCGCTTGCACGGCCCGCAGTCTCTGCCGCATCCCGCGTCAGCGCCGGATCCACCTGCACCTTCCCGACTACCGCCTCCAGATCTTCTTTTGTAACATAGCCCGGGCGCAGGATCGTCGGCACATCCGCCGTCAGATCCACGATCGTCGATTCCAAGCCTATCGGAGCATCTCCGCCGTCAATGATCATATCCACCCGTCCGTCCAGATCCTCCGTCACATGGGCATACCGCGTCGTAGACGGCCTGCCTGAACGGTTGGCACTCGGCGCCGCCACCGGACATCCGCTCTTTTTGATCAGCTCTGACGCGATACGGTTGGACGGACAGCGCACCGCTACTGTCGCAAGCCCTCCGGTCGTCGCATCCGGTATATCAGGCTGCTTGTGCAGTACCATCGTAAGCGGTCCCGGCCAGAACCGCTCCGCCAGCTTTTTCGCCGTCCCGGGCACATCCTTTGCCACATCGCCGAGCCGGTCAGCTCCGGCAATATGCACGATCAGCGGATTGTCCGAAGGGCGGCCTTTTGCCTCATAGATCCGCCGCGCCGCATCCGCGTCAAGAGCATTTGCCCCCAGTCCGTAGACCGTCTCCGTCGGAAAAGCAACCAGCCCCCCGTCCGCGAGCACTTGTGCCGCATGGGCGATCAGCTCTTCATCTATATTTTCTGCATCCAGCCGGATGTGTTCGGTCTGCATCTGTCCGTCATTCATATTCCCTGATCACCGTCCATATATTTTCCGGCTCAAACCCAAGCCGCCAGAACGAACCGCCCGCCAAGCCATATTCCTCCATCAGCGCAAGCTTCTTGGTCAGCGACTCCGCGTCCTCGATCCACAGCATATGCTTGGCATCGCCGTCTGTGTATTCCGCGTAATTCTGCCCCAGCTCTTCGATCCATTCTTTTTTCAGATCGTGCTCCGTTAAATACTTGGGCACATTTTCCATTTCCAGGTTGAAGCTTTCCAGCGTGCCATTGGTATCCACCCACTCACGGCAGTAAAACGGCATCCCCAGGATCAGCCGCTCCGCGGGCACCTCCTGCAGCGTGCCTTCTATGCCCTCCTTGACAAACGGCAGTGACGCGACGCTTCCTGCTTCCTCGCCGCCGCTGTAATGCTCGTCATACGCCATCAGCACGACATAATCCGCGTAATCCGCCTGCACGCTGCGGTTGTAATACTGATTGAACGATGCCGGGGGATAGTCATCCACCGAAAGAAACAGATCGTTCGCCTCACATTTCAACGAGAGTTCCTTGATAAACTCAATATAGCTGTCCGCCGCCTCTGCCTTCACATGCTCAAAATCGACATTGATCCCATCCATGCCGCATGCCAGCGCCGCGCCGATCAGATTGCCGACTAAATTGTCGCGGAAAGAGGTACGCCCGAGGATCGTCGTTCCGTTTACCGCGCCGTTTTCAATATCACTGACCAGCCCCCACACCTGCACGCCGGCATCGTGGCAGGTCTTGACATATTCCTTGCTCGAAAAATCTGCGATCCCGCCTTCATCATCGTTCAGATAAAACCATGTCGGGCTGATCACATCGAGCCCGCTCGTGTTTTTTAAAATGCTGCCGAGCCCCGCATTGGCTGCTTGGGATGTCACGACATTCCAGGCCATCGTTACCCGCCCGTCCATCGACATATGCTCATATTCCCGTGCCGGCAAAACCGCCTCTGCCGTTTCCTCAGTCACCTTTCCGATCTGGCTGTTTTTGACATAACCGACCACGCCATCCTCAGTCGCCACGCTGCTCCAGCTGCCGTGATTCTTGATCACCGATATGGTCTCGCCCTTCTTGGCATCCTTAAGAACCTTGCTTTTCGGACCGCCCAGACGGCGGATGGCAGTTTTCCTTTTCAATGTCGCCACATTATGCGTGAATCCTGCCGTCTCGACCACGGCGCGATAGGGATCTTCGGCCGTCTCATAGGTAAAGTCTGAATATTGGCTTGCAAAATCTGCCGCCACATAGACATTGTCATACGCAGAGTAAACGATATCAAAATCCGCACTCTGCTCCTCCTTATCCACGGTGTATCCGCTGCCGCCGTACGGCACGGAGATCACATCCTTGTCGGTCACATAGCGCATGATCTGTTCCGTGTCATCAAATACATAGCCGTCGTCGATCTGATCCTTCAGAACCGAACGCTCAATGTAAAGCCGGCCGTCTTCGACTAGCGCGCTGCCCGCATCCGCGCCTTCCGCCGGCTCCATATAAGTGTCATTGATGATCAGCGCCGCTTCATCGTCGTGGAAATATGTATAATACTCATCCAGCGCCAGATGCGCCTTGGTCGGCGCGTATTTCTTCATATAAAGCGCTCCGCCGACGACCGCGATCACCAGCACGCCAATGCAAAACAGCGCCGATGCGATACTGCCTGCATTTGCGCCCCCCTGCTGTCTCTTTTTTCGTTTCCGTGCCCGCCGCCTCTGGGCAGGCGTCATCCGTTTCGGCATCCCATACCTCCCGGTCATATCATCAGATGGCCTGCTGTCCGTAAATGATCCATATTCTTTGAACCCATCCGTTTTACGAATATCGTTTTTATTATAAAAGATAAAGGGAAAGAACGCAACTTCTGCGTCCTTTCCCATGTCTTTTTCCACACCAAAGCATTTTATCCCAAATCTTTTATCTTCACCGGCAGCCCGCATGCTGCTTTAGACGAAACAGACTCTCCGTTGTTTCCGCAGGCGCACCGGCGTCCATCCCTCCTTTCCGTGTCACAGGGCATCTGTCCAAACGACTGAAGCATTTCCGCTAAAACTCCTGTTCAGCCAAATGATTCACTGCCCGCAAGAAACCATTTCAAAAACCTCAGATCATCACGATTTAAACTGTAAGGATCAGCAATATACGGTATCCGTGTGCCACGCAGATGAAACTCCTCATACAGCCTCTTTTCCTCACGCTTTGTCAGCGCGAAGCTGCCATATTCCCCTTGCGCGATGCCGTCTTGTTGTTGTAACATCTGTTTCATGCCCATCTGCAATGTATGGTAATGCCACGGCTTTGCCGAAAAGGTAAAAATGCATCGGTCGCACCGGGCAAGAATGCCCTGCACGCCATCCGCAGCCACACTGCTTTCCACAATGATCACTTCGTCGCGTTCCGCTAAAAGCTGCAATGCTTCCGCCGTACTGCATCCCGGCATGAATTCCACGCCGTCACGGACAAACCCGGCCACGCCCCGGCGGGTAACGATCTGCTTTGTCCGAAGCCCGATCACTCCTTTTGCCGGAACACATTCCACATACAGAACAGACATCCGCTCCTTTGACGCAAAATAATTTGCTGCCGCAACCGCAAGATGTGTCGTCCCGCAGCTTGGTGTCAGTGCCGCGATTCCGATTCTAAAAGTCCGCTTTGGGTAAATTCTGCCATAACCTTTTCGCATTTCCGCTTTCCCGGCCGGACAGCCCGCGTGTTTTTTCCGCGGTTTTCCTATATCCGGCCGCCTCTCCCATCCGTCACAAATCCAGCTTCACCATCAATTTCCGAAACAGCTCCTTTTTCCTCCGCGACAGGACGAATGGATCCGGGTCGGTTGGAAATCCAAACACCGCCCTGCCACTCTCCTTTGCCAGCCTGCTTCCCGCAAAACGATTCGCCGGGTTGACTACGATCAGCGCATCCTCCGGCAGCATGTCCATCTCCATGCTCCGCTCCTGCCACGGGCGGCTGCCCGCTACACAGATCATCCGGTCGGCATCTTTTGCCGTTCCGAAATCACAGCCCGCATCCATGACACAAATCCCATCCTTCGGCATTTCCGTCTCTTCCACTGCGGCTCCCGTGTTCAATACTGCCCGGAATCGGGCATGGTAAACCACCATATCCCGTTCATAAAATCCGGGGCTGTTCCGGCAGAGCTGCTGCGCCGCACGGCTGTCCGTCCGGTCAATGTAATATGCCCTTTGTCCGACCGTATTCAGATAGACCACAAACGACATCGCTATATGCGTCGTTCCGCAGGCAGGCGTTGTTCCTGCCACTACAATAGTTGCATGGGATGTCTCTGTTTCTGACACAGAATACCGGGCAAGCATCCGTTCCCACTCCCGCAGATACTCCTCTGCGGAAGCCGGTCTTTCCTTTGGATCCGTGCGGCACGCCCACCGAATCAATCTGCGGACGCGAAGCGGGATCCGCTCTTTCGAATGCGACAGCAAAAGCTCTGCCACACGCCCCACGCTGTAGATATCCGTCTGCACACTCGTCGTGCCATTTGCCACGATTTCAGGCGCACAGTATCCTTGCGTGCCATACTTCTGGAAAGTCGCCCCCGAACGGGGTGCATAGAGTGCAGCGCCATAATCGATCAGCACCAGTCTTCCGTCCCGGAGATACAAATGCTCCGGTTTCAAATCCTGATACAAGATCGGAAACGGCTCCCTCTTGTGGAGATACGCAATGATCCCACAGATCTGCACGAGAAAAGAACATATCTGTTCTGCAGAAATCGAATCACACCAGTCCAAATACTCAGACAATGCCACGCCCTGTACATATTCCTCGACTAAAAGAACCTCATCTTTAAGCTCCTCATAGTCATACAATACCGGAATCCCCGGATGACGCAAAGTCTTTAAGATATCGGCCTCATGCCTGCCGCTCATTTCGATGGACAGCCTTTCGGTCTTTTGGATGCGTTTGATGATCCGATGCTCCGACAGCGTCCGGTGCCGTACCAGGTACACGGCGGTATCACCCGTCTCATAAATGGTCTTTTCCACCTCGTATCTGTCGAAGATATTCCCGTCTATGCCTGCCACTCCTTTCTGCTGTCCGGAGCACAGTCAAAAATCCATCCTGCCCCGCCAGCCATAAACACAACATCCCTTTTTCGAGGAGACGCATCCTGCTTTCGCATCCGCGCCCCTCTGCCATCCGTTTTAACAGAGCCAAAGCGCGATTGCAATAGACTTTATCACTTCTTAATTTATTCTTAATATCTGTTTATAATTGTTTAAATTTCGGGGAAATTGATGTGAAATTTCGTTGCCACAGGTTTACAATAGGAAAAAATTTGTATATACTGGTGGACATGAAGATTGAAAAATTAAACGATAATCAAATACGCGCTACCTTGTCCCGGGAGGACTTGGAGAGCCGTCATATACGGATCAATGAATTTGCTTATGGCACGGACGCCGCCCGCGCCTTGTTCAATGAGCTTTTGCGTTTTGCGTCGTACAAGCTCGGTTTTGAGGTGGACGACACGCCGCTGATGGTCGAGGCGATCCCGATTTCTTCTGATTCGATCGTCCTTTTAGTGACAAAGGTAGCTTATCCCGAGGAATTGGACACGCGGTTTTCCCGTTTTTCAGACGCGCCCGCAGGCGAGCAATATTATGACTACGAAGAAGCGGAATATGATTCCGGCGAGATTCTTTTGAGCGGGACGGAGCAGAAAGCAACGGATATCCTCGATGTGACGGAAGGCACTGCAGAAAAGCCGGATTCCGATGCAAAAGCGGATCCCGCAGAACCGCAGATCATCCCCCCGGGCCGTTATACCCGTCTGTTCCGTATGCCGACGATCGACGAAGCGCTTGCCGCTTCCCGCTCCCTGGCAGGATATTATCATGGGGACAATTCCTTGTTCCGCACCAAAGCGGGCTACGAGCTGATCGTCCATATCGGCGACCACTCGACCGACGAGTTTAACCGTGTGGTCAATGTATTGTCTGAATACGGTTCGACAGCTGCCTTTAAGGAGGGAACTGAGGACTACCTGACCGAACACGCCCGCGCGATCGTACTGCACAATGCGCTGCAGGTGTTGGCGGAAGTATAAGAGATGGTTTTTTGTAGTGAGTTATGTCCTGTGGCACTTATGTCACAGGGCATTTTGTTTACGGATTTTATAAACAATTATAAAGCAAATTTAAAATATTTATAAAGAGAATTTAAACTGCACCCAAGAAAAAACCCGCCTGACAATAAACTGCCAAGCGGGTCTTTTACTTTGTCTGTCCTGCAGATCAGCCCTGAGAAATAGCGCCTGTCGGGCAAACGCCTGCGCAGGTACCGCACTCGATGCAAGCACCCTCGTCGATCACATACTGGCTGTCTCCCTGGGAGATTGCACTAACCGGGCACTCCGGTTCGCATGTACCACAGCTCACGCACGCATCAGAAATCACATATGCCATAACTTTGTCCTCCTTTTGTTATTAGTTTCTTTTCATACTTTTCTCATTCTAACGCAAAATTTCCGTAAACACAAGTATAAATGACGGAACAATGTAAATTTTTCTTCAAGTCTGCCTGTCCCGTGCAGATGATCGTATCATATGCCGCCCCGCGTCATGGCGTCTTCTTTCATTTGATGCCGCACGACCGAATATTCATCCCCTCCGCGAATATGCAGGCTCGCCGTCCTGCTGCAGCCCGTCAAGAACCGCCCGCGCCTGGGCAATTTTTTGTTCATCTGTGCGTATGATTTTGTACTCGTTAAAGCCATTCGCTCCCATCGGCACGGATTCCCGCCGGAACTCCATCCGGCTGTCCACGAGACGCTGCCCCGACATATGATATGCAGTAATATGGGTTTTCTCGTAAATCTCAGGAATTACGGACGCGTTCACCCCGGAACCCGCCATAATACAAATTCGATCATCGGCACGCTGATTCAGCTCCGCCAGCAAATCCATCCCTTTCTCGCACGAAGCCTCCTGCCCGGATGTTAATATCGTGTCAAATCCAAGCCGAATCGCATCTTCCAGCGCAGTATACGGATTTAATGCCAGATCAAAACATCTGTGCAGGGTGCAGGGAATATTCCCGCTTTCTTTTATTAGCACTCCCATCCGCTCATTATCAGGATTTCCGTCCGGACGCAATATACCAAACACGAATCCATCCGCGTCCAATTCCCGAAATGTCCGTATCCCGTCCCGCATCATTGCAAACTCATACTCTGTATAACAGAAATCACCGTCTCTTGGGCGTATCATCACGCGAACAGGAACCTCAACAGCGTCCCTCACGGCTCTGTACAACGATATTTCCGGCGTCGTCCCTCCGATTACAAGATGCCCGCAAAGCTCCAGTCTGTCTGCCCCGCCCCGCTCAGCAGCGACCGCCGACTCCATAGAATCCACACACACTTCCAGCAACATTTTCCAGCCCTTTCCAAAACAGCGGCAGCATATCCGCATGATAAACCTGCCGCCAATTGCATCTGCTGCCGAAGCTTATCTTATCCAATTTCAGGAGTTATGGCAAATACATCAACCTCAAACATCTGCATTCGCATGGATTCGGAGTTGAAGTCCGCTGCAGGTGTTTTCAAACAACTCAAGCATAACATCCCTTAAACCCGAACTTCACTTGATGTAAGCGTCAGTCCATCCTGCATTTTTTCTGCCGGCTTATTGCTAACTCCCACAAAACAATATGCATAATCCCCAGGATTTGGTGCCCTTTGCAACAAATTCTGTCGGCTTTCACTCGATTCATACCGACCAATCCTCACGTCTGCCAAGGATACCTTTAACAGTACTTTGAATTATATATCCCTCCCCTGATATTGAACCGTTACCACATAAACTATTTTCTTCTTTTCATCAATCCTGAAAATAGCAATATAGTTATCAATGATAAGTTGCTTATATCCTTTTCCGGCATATCGTCCTACAAGTCGATCCTGATGCGACTGTGGGAACTCATATAAACCAAGAATAGCTTTTTTTATTCGACTTGTCTGTCCTTCAGCATTTTCAGGAGATAGTTTTTCATGTGCAATGTAGGCATAAATATCTTCGATGTCTCTATATGCCCTTTTCATCAATTTAACCGTGTACTTATCCAAAATACTTTTTCTCCAATTCCGCAAAAGCTACTTCGGCATCGATAGTTTCACCCGCCTCGGCGAATTCCTGTTCTGCCTCAAAAATCGCTTGATCAATACGATTCTCTCTTGCAAATCGTTCATAGTATTCTGCACTCATAACCACAAGATCACTATATCCATTTTTTGTAACATATATTGGCTCCTGATGTTTATGTGCAATCTCAGATACCCTGCTTGTATCTCTTAAGTCTCTAATTGGCATAATCATCGGCATAAAATCACCTCCTTCATACAAACACAGCGTAGCATAATTATGCCACACTGTAAAGAATTACTCAAAAGTTCTCCCTGTAAAACATAGTGCTTACGCCATGGATTACTTCCCTAATACAACATCCCAAACATCCACAGCGGGATCCGGTTTCTGCGCCCGATTTCCTCATCATCGACTGCCAGATAGCTGTCGGCGATGTCCTTGATCTGCTCAAACGATTTCTTTTTCCCGCCGACCTCAAAAAGATACCTGCCGTCTACAGCAAAATCGCCCTGCTTCGGATACAGCACGCTATGCCCCGCGGATTTGAGCTGATTTAAAAAGAAGGTCTCCCGCTTCGTACCCGTATCCACCCTCTCCGTCAGCGAATACATTATATTGGTATTGTCACAATATATTTTGTCCGGCCGCGCCATGTTTTTCAGCGACGCCTTTTCCGACGACAGCAGATTCAGCAGATTGGCCCGGTCAAGGATGTACAGCATCTTCAGACCCTGGTTCCGGTCCGTTTCCAGCTGCCGGTAAAGCTCCGACATATTCGGTGTCTGCGGACAGCTCTGCGCAAGGATATAGAGCATTTTTTTGATCTTGTGGACCGTCGAATAATTGATCGCTTCCACCGCGGGATAATCACTTTCGAGCACCTGATTGGTGATCTGCATCAGCCGCTCCTCATATCCGGCAAACACTTCTTTATAAAAAGGATAATATCCCCTCGCCAGATAGTCAGAAAAATGCCGAAGCACACGCATCCGCTCTGCCACCTGCCCGGCAATTTTTACATGATCCTTCAGGAGATCAGAGAGCGAAACCGCCTCAAAATCCCCGAGCCCCTCAAAAAACAGATATTCCCGGAACGAAAGCCCCGGCAGCGAATATGTGATCTGCCGTCTCGAAAGATCCCCGCTGTCCGCGTCAAGCCGCAGCAAAGAAGAACCCGTATAGACGATGTGCATATTCGGATAATCATCATAAATATTTTTGATCATCTGCTGCCAGTTTTTCAGATAATGGGCTTCATCAATGAACAGATGGCTCCCGCCGTTTTTATAATGCATATCCGCCAGTTCCGGCAGGGAATGCGTCTCAAACCATAAGTTGTCCAGCGAGACATAAAGCGCCGCGTCCGGGTTGTCCGCAAAGCTTTCTTTTATATGCTGAAGGATCAGCGTCGTCTTCCCCGTGCCTCTTGCCCCGGTGATCGCGATCAGCCGGTCACGCCAATCTATCTTCCTTAAAAGAAAACGCTCCGTATCCAGCGAAGTCTCCCTGATTCTCCTGCGGGAAATATCCTGAATCTGATCAAATTCTACTGATTCTATCATTTGCGCCTCCTTTTTAGTGTTTCTAAACACTATTTTCTTTCTTACTTAATGTTTGCAAACACTATATATTTGAATAATATAATGTTTGCAAACACTATAATACTTCAATTTTTAGTGTTTGTAAACACTTTTTGTAAAAGATAACGGTTGAACCTTATAAATTTCTTGCAATTATTTCTTATCGTGTTAGAATACAGAAATACAGCGCAATCAATACGGATACAAAAGGAGTTTACAATGGCAAAGATCAATAAGGATACAATGCTGGGCGAACTGCTGGCGATCGACCGCAGCACGGAAATGATTCTTGCGGGAATCGGCATGCACTGCACGGGCTGTCCCGCGTCACAGATGGAGACGATCGAGCAGGCGGCAATGGTGCACGGCATTGACGCGGATGAGCTGGTAGACGAGATCAACGATTATCTCTCGCATTCGATAGCGTAATACTGTAACGCGGTGTTCAAGCTAAGCGGCATGGTTTTGGCTCATTGTCCATTGCATCATTGATGGGAAATCTCTAAATTTCATATTGTAAGGTATGCGGTGCCGCCCAATCTTTATTTGCAAAAGATCCGGGGGCGGAGAATAGGGAAGCGGGTGCGAATCCCGCACGAACCCGTCACTGTGACGGCGTGCTTACACGCCAAAGTCAGGAGACCTGCCACATATCGTGCCCGGATCGCTTTTGTGGAAACGGCTGGCATTTTGCAAAGCTATAATCGTTCCATGCAGGCGGTTTATGACCACGGGATACTGGTCTGCACAAACAGATTGACGGTACAGCGCCGCAATCGCAGGATGTTTTTTTGTGTACCCCGTTTTCCCATGCGGGGTATTTTTATTAGTAATTGTTCATTTAAAGCGGAATAAAAAATATACAACTTTATTGCAGAAAGGGGTTTTTGATGAAAAAGAAGTTGGCATTGGTATTGACATTGGGGCTGATCTCGGGGCTGGCATTGACTGCGTGCGGAAGCACATCGGAACAAAGCAGCGATGCAAAGACAGAAGACGCGGAAGAGGGAACGGAAATGCTCTTAGGCGATATTGAACCGGACACCGGAGACGCTTCTTTAGACGATCCCCGCAACCAGGATGAAATCGGCACAAACGAAATCCTTGTCGTGTCATTTGGTACAAGCTACAATGACAGCCGCCGTGAAACCATCGGCGCGATCGAGCAGACTATAGCGGACGCGGCGCAGGAAATTCCGACTGATGACGGAAATCCTTGGAGCGTCCGGCGCGCCTTCACGAGCCAGATTATCATTGACCACATCAACGAGCGGGACGGGGAGAAGATTGACAATGTAACGGAAGCGCTTGACCGCGCGGCTGACAATGGCGTGCAGAATCTTGTCGTCGTGCCGACGCATCTGATGAGCGGACATGAATTCAATGACCTGCAGGACGAGCTCGGCAATTACGCCGATGCCTTTGCTTCGATCCGCATTTCCCAGCCGTTGCTGACGGATGATGCCGATTTTGACTCTGTCGCGGAAGCCGTTACCTCCGAGCTTGCGGACTATGACGATGGCGAAACGGCTATCGTGCTGATGGGACACGGCACGGATGCCGATTCCAACGGAGTTTATGAAAAAATGCAGGGCGTGCTCACCGACATGGGGAAGACGAATTTCTTTATCGGAACGGTTGAGGCCACACCGTCTCTGGATGATGTGCTGGAAATGGTAAAGGCCGGCGATTACAAGCGGGTCGTGCTGAAGCCGCTGATGGTGGTCGCCGGAGATCACGCGAATAACGATATGGCCGGCGACGATGAGGATTCCTGGCGTTCGGTGTTTATGAATGAAGGATACGAGGTAGAATGCGTGCTGACGGGGCTGGGGCAGAATGAGGATGTGCGCCGGATTTATGTTGAGCATTTGCAGAAAGTTCTGGAACAGTAGACCGCAGACCACATCCTTATATGGGAATCGCTATTCAAAAAACTTATTCTGGGAAAAATACTATGAAAAAATCTTTACTTTTAGCACTATTGGTCGCTGTTGGGATTTCAGGCTGTGCAAACAGTAATGGATCGGATGGAAATGCGACCGGTCCGATTGAAACTGCTGCCTCTGAGGACAGCAGTTCATCGGAACACCCGTCTGATGGGACGGATACTTCTGCCGATGGGACTGCCACAGACCAGATAGCGGATACTTCTGCCGATGACATTGCTACAGACCAGGTAGCCGATGCTTCGGAAATGGCGGATGTCGAAAATGTCACCTGGGACGGCATGACGGCTGTCGCTGCCGATGAAATGAATGACGGCGATTACAATGTCGTTGTGGATTCCTCCTCTTCAATGTTTTCGGTCGAGAATGCTGTACTTCATGTGAAAAATGGCGAAATGACTGCCACAATGACGATGGGCGGCACAGGGTATCTGTATGTCTACATGGGTACCGGCGAGGAAGCCGCAGCGGCATCAAAGGACGATCTGATCCCATTTGAAGAAGATGAAGACGGAGCGCACTGTTTTACGGTTCCGGTCGAGGCGTTGGATCAGGGTCTTGCCTGCGCGGCATTTTCCAAACGCAAAGAGCAGTGGTATGACAGAACCCTTGTCTTTCGGGCGGACTCGCTTCCCGCAGATGCGTTCCGCGAGGGGCGCGGGAATACGGCTTCGGAGCTGGGGCTTGCCGACGGTACCTATACATCGGAAGTGTCGCTTTCCGGAGGTTCAGGACGGGCAAGCGTGACCAGCCCCGCGGAAATCCATGTCGTGAACGGAAATGCAACCGCCATTGTCGAATGGTCGAGCCCGAATTATGATTATATGATCGTGGATGGCGAAAAATATCTGCCAATCAATGATGAGGGCAACTCTGCGTTTGAAATCCCGGTGGCATATTTTGACGCGCCGCTTGCGGTCTCGGCGGATACAACGGCGATGAGCAAGCCGCATGAAATTGAGTATACGCTGGTGTTTGCCAGTGAGTCTGTGGAATAATGGATATATAACTTGCACTTCCAAAATATGCGCGGTCGCTCTTTGTGATTGTCTTTGATATGTATTCTGGCTATTGAGTTTTTCATGTGGAGCTAAAAGTGATCAGAAATTTTTTCGGCAGACATCGAATTGTTTTTTCCACTATCTTGTTTTTGGGAATTATTTTATCGTGTTCATGCGCTGAAAAACATACGGGTTCTGCTGAACCTGTGAAAAATTCCGAAAACACCTATGCTGTTGATTCAGACACATCTGGTCATTCAGGCAAAAGCATTTCACCGCATACCAGCGGGATGGATGAAAACACCCCTATCCAATGGACTGATCTTATCAAGACCGACAGTATGGATCTCACCTATGCGACACAGTTTGCAGTGGATTACTATCAGGATGACTACACACTGATCACAATCGCCGGACAGCAGAAATATCTGTTGTTGCCGGATGACAGCGCGGGAAACATCCCCGAAGATTTGCCGGATGACATCGTTGTGCTAAAACGGAATCCCCAAAGGGTATATATCGCGTCATCCTCCTGCATGGATTTCTGGAGAGAGCTGGATGAACTGGATGCTGTATGGTTTACTTCGACAAAACGACAGGACTGGGATTTGCCTGAAGCGGCGGAGCGGATGACCGACGGCGATTTGGAATTCGTCGGAAAATACAACGCGCCGGATTTTGAATATCTGCTTGCGGAAAAATGCGGTCTTGCTGTTGAAAACACGATGATCTACCACACGCCGGATACCTTGGAAAAACTGGAATCGCTTGGCATTCCGGTGTTGGTGGAATATTCGAGTTATGAAGAAAGCCCGCTCGGCCGTCTCGAATGGATACGGCTGTGGGGGCTTCTGACCGGGCGGGAAAAGGATGCCGATGCTTTTTTTGATGAGCAAGTCAAGCAGGTTTCCAAGCTGATGGAAACCGCCGGATCTTCGGCAATAGACAACGGGAACTCCGCAGTCCCCCGGATCGTGTATTTCAGCATCAACGCCAACGGCGTGATCCGTGTGCCGAAGCCGTCGTCTTATATTCCCGCACTGATCGAAATGGCAGGCGGAAAATACGCGTTAGCAGATGCAGACCTGACAGATGATTCCCAAAACGCGGCTTCGTCGATGAATATGCAGATGGAAGATTTTTATGTCTTGGCAAAGGATGCCGATGTGCTGATCTACAACGGTACAATCGAAGGCAATCTGGCATCCATAGACGATCTGATCGCAAAGAACGCTTTGTTCAAAGATTTTTCAGCCGTCAAAAATCATCGTGTCTGGTGCCAGGACGGGGATTTGTTCCAGCATCCGACGGCTGTGGCAGAAGAGGTTGCGGCATTCGGGGAAGTGATAGCAGGACAAGATGCTAACGAAACAGATGGCGGGAAGTTTTTGCAAAAGCTTGAATAAGATCAGTCAGAATGTTCAATTTATTGTGTGACAGTTCCTCACCCGCGCTGTTTATTCGTAATCACAAGGAGATTGCATTTTGAAAAAACAACATCGGCTGCTCATTGGATTTTCAATGCTTTCAGTCTTACTATATATATTAGTGATTGTCAACTTATGCGTCGGCAGCGTCTCACTTTCTGTGGGCGAAGTGCTTGCGCTGCTGACCGGTCAGGATGCCAATCCCATTTCCCACAGCATCATTTATGATATCCGTCTGCCAAGACTTTTGGCGGCGTTACTGCTTGGCGGGGCGCTGGCGTTGTCGGGACTGCTATTGCAGACTTTTTTCCACAACCCGATCGCCGGACCGTATGTGCTTGGAGTATCATCCTCGGCAAAGCTCGTCGTTGCCTTGACAATGATCTTCTGCCTGAAGCGGGGATTTGTCATGACATCTCCTCTGATGGTGGCCGCCGCTTTCGGCGGGGCAATGCTTTCGATGGGGTTTGTGCTGCTTGCCGCTGCCAAGGTGCCAAGCATGGAAATTCTGGTGATATGCGGGGTGATCGTCGGGTATTTCTGCTCGGCGGCGACGGAATTTGTCGTAACTTTTGCCGACGATGCCAGCATCGTCAACCTGCATTACTGGTCGATGGGCAGTTTTTCCGGAATCGGGTGGGAGCATATTGGCGTGATGTCTGTTTTTGTCTGCGCCGGACTTGTCGGAACGATACTACTTGCCAAGCCGATGAGCGCTTATCAGCTCGGCGAAAGCTACGCCGCCAATCTCGGCGTGCCGGTGCGGCTGTTCCGCGTTGCGCTGATCATTCTGTCCGGTCTTTTGACAGCGACCGTGACGGCATTTGCCGGTCCGATTTCGTTTGTCGGAATGGCGGTACCGCATCTGATAAAAGTGCTTTTTTCTACTGAAAGACCACACATCCTGATTCCGGCTGTATTCCTGGGCGGAGCCTGCTTCTGCCTGTTTTCCGACCTGGCCGCGCGGATGCTTTTTTCACCGACAGAGCTGTCGATTTCAGCAGTAACTTCGGTGATCGGAGCGCCCATTGTGATCTGGATGCTGTTAAAGCGTAAAGGCTAAAAGAATAAAGGAGTCCGCCATGCCTGCTACACCAATCCTGGAAGTCAAAAATCTCACCATCGGCTACGGCGCAAAATCTGTCTGTACGGACATCCATTTTTTCCTGCAGCCCGGCGAGATCTGCTGTGTGATCGGGCCGAACGGCGGCGGAAAAAGCACATTGCTATCGACACTGTGCCGTCAGCTACCACCGCTTTCGGGTGAAATTTTATTGGAAAATATGCCTGTCGAAACGATCTTGGCCAAGGATTTTGCCAAAAAGGCCGCTATTCTGACTACCAGGCGGCCACGCACGGAATTGACGACCTGCCGCGAGATTGTGGAAAGCGGGCGCTATCCTTATACCGGCACATTCGGACTGCTGTCCGATGATGATCATGCCGCAGTGGATCTGGCCATGCGGGAGGCCGCCGTTACTGAATTGGCTGACGCTCTGTTTTCAGAAATCTCGGACGGGCAGAAGCAGCGTGTCATGCTCGCCAAGGCATTTGCGCAAGAAACAGAGCTGCTAATTCTTGATGAGCCGACCTCATTTCTGGACATTCGTTATCAGCTGGAGTTTTTGCAATCACTTTCCAAAAAAGTGCGCCAAGACAAACTTTCTGTAGTAATGAGCATGCACGAAGTGGAAACTGCCGCAAAGATTGCGGACACCGTCGTCTGTCTGGGTGACGGCAAAATGCAAGCTTGCGGCAGAGCGGAAATTGTGACGGATGAGTTGATCCAAAAACTGTTTCATATTGATACTGCACTCTTCGGGCAGTTGAAATTGACTTAAAAGCTCATCTGCGCCTTTCCAAATTCGCGAACTTAGTGTATTCGGGCAGCCATGCGAGGTCAACAGTGCCGACAGGACCGTTTCTCTGCTTGGCAATGATAATTTCAGAAACGCCTTTCCGATCGGAATCTTTATTGTAATAATCGTCGCGGTAGATGAACATCACGACATCGGCGTCCTGCTCGATCGCGCCTGAATCACGCAGATCGGAAAGCATCGGCCGCTTGTCTTCCCGCTGCTCGACGCCGCGGTTGAGCTGGGAAAGCGCGACTACCGGCACATTCAGCTCTCGTGCCAAAGCCTTGAGCGCACGGGAAATATCCGAAATCTCCTGCTGCCGCGACTCCGTCCGTCCGCTTGCGGTCATCAGCTGGAGGTAATCGATCATCACAAGCGACAGATCCTGCTCCTGCTTGTATTTCCGGCATTTGCTCCGAAGCTGTGACACCGAAATACCCGGCGTGTCGTCGATGATCAGGCGGGACTGTCCGACCACCCCCGCGCCTTCGATCAGCTTCACCCAGTCGCTGTCCTGCAGATCGCCTGTCCGCAGCTTTTGCGCGTCCACCCGCGATTCCAGCGACAGCAGACGGTTGACCAGCTGCTCCTTTGACATCTCCAATGAAAAAATCGCCACGCATTTTTCATCGTGAAACGCCACATACTCCGCAATATTCAGCGCAAACGCCGTTTTCCCCATCGACGGACGCGCAGCGATCAGTACCAGATCCGATGGCTGCAGGCCTGCCGTGCGGAAATCCAGATCGACAAAACCAGTCGCCACGCCGGTCACATTGCCCGACATCTTTGATGCGGCCTCAATGCGGTTGAGTGCGTTCATCACCACCTCGTCGATCGGCACAAAATCCGACACGCCCCGCTTTTGCAGCAGAGAAAGAAAGCCCGCCTCCGTTTCGTCCAGGATATCGTCGACCGGCTTTTCTGCCGCAAAACAGTCATTTTCAATTTCCTGATTGGTGCGGATGATCTGCCGCAGCATCGCTTTTTCCTTGACGATCGCCGCGTAGCTGCCGACATTGACCGAGACCGGCACGGCGGCGGACAAATCACCGATAAATTGCGGGCTTGCCACTTCAGCAGGCGCATCCTTTGTCTTGAGCGCTTCCAAAAGCGTTACAATATCGATCGGCTTCCCTTCATTGTAAAGCCCGATGATCGTCTCAAACATCAGCCCGTACTGCCCGTGGTAGAAATCGTCCCGCGTCAGCATCTCCATCGCGACGAGGATCGCTTCCTGGTCATTGATCATTGCGCCGATGACCGACTGCTCGGCAGGCAGGCTCTGCGGCATTTGCCGGACTATGGTTTCTTCGTCCATAGGAATTCTCCCCAAAAAACACTCCGCCCGGATCGCCTTTCATGCCGGGCGGGCATATTACAATTCAGATGAACCTTACTTTTCCGCCACATGCACGCGGATCGTCGCCGTCACATCGGGATGCAGACGCACCTTGACCTCATGGGTGCCGAGCGATTTAATTGGCTCATCGAGAATGATCTTCTTTTTATCGACGGTCTGGTCGTACTGATTGCGGATCGCCGTCGCGATCTCCTTGGAGGAAACCGAACCGAACACCTTGCCCTCGACGCCGGCCTTGACCTTGGTCTCGACCGTCCATTCTTCCATCTCCTTTGCCATCGCCTGCGCTTCCGCCAGATTCTCCTTTGCCACCTTTTCGTTGTGGCGGTTCTGGAGCTTTAGATCATTCAGATTCTTCGGCGTCGCCTCCAACGCCTGCTTCTTGCGGATCAGCACATTTTTCGCAAAGCTGTCCGACAGCTCGACAATCTCACCCTTTTTACCATGCGGCTTTACATCCTGCAATAATATCACTTTCATAATCTGATCTCTCCTTCGTCTATCATTTTATCCAAGGTCTTTTCAATCTGCTCCTTGACAAGCCCCGGCGTGCCGCCCTCGATCTGCGCGCCTGCCACATTCAGATGTCCGCCGCCGCCGAGCCGCTCCATGATCCGCTGCACATCGATCTCATCAATCGACCGCGCGGAAATAAATATCTTATTTTTAAATCTCGTTATAACAAACGACGCCTTGATGCCGACAATATTCAAAAGCTCGTTGGCCGCCTGCGCCCCGACCACGGTCGGGCTCTCTAAATCCTGCGCCGGACAGTGGGAAATCGCAAATGCGCCCCGGTACACCTGCGCATGGCGGACGACTTCCGCGCGCGCCTTGTAGGCTTCCATATTCTCCCGCAGCAGCTTGCGGACACGCGTCACTTCCGCCCCATTGCGCCGGAGGTACGCCGCCGCTTCAAAGGTGCGCACGCCGGTCTTGGTCATGAAGTTGTTAGTGTCGATCAAAATGCCCGCATAGATGCACGCCGCTTCATTAGGCGCCAGATCGATCCGCTCGGAGAAATACTGCAGCACCTCCGCGATCATCTCACAAGCCGAAGACGCATACGGCTCAATATAGGAAAGCAGCGGATTCTTGATCTGGTCCTTGCCCTGCCGGTGGTGGTCAAACACGACGATATTCTTGGTCATCTCCAGAAGCTCCGGGCACTCCGTATAACCCGGACGGTTCGTATCCACGACGACGACCAGCATATCCTCGGTCAGGTTGTCCACCGCGTCGTAGCTGTCGATGAACAGATCCTTCGGATATCCGTTCTCCTCGGTAAACAGATCGACAAACGGCCGCAGTGAGGTCGTCACTGTATTCAGGACGATCTGGCATTCCTTGTGCAGCTCCCGCGCCGCGCAGAAGACGCCGATCGCCGCGCCGAGCGCATCGACATCGGAAATCTGATGCCCCATGCAGATGACCTTTTCCCGCGTCATCATCATTTCCCGCAATGCCTGCGCCTTGACCCGCGCTTTGACGCGGGAGTTTTTCTCGACTTCCTTGCCGCGCCGTCCATAATAGGACACTTCGCCGCCGATCTTGACCACGGCCTGCGAACCGCCCCGCCCCAGCGCTAAGCCCATTGCCGTCCGAGCAAATTCCGCCGACTGGATGTAACTCTCGCCGCCGGCGCCGATACCGATCGACAGAGTGATCTCGTTGTCATTGCCCGCCTTGGTCGTCTTGATGTCTTCAAGCAGTGAAAACTTTTCTTCTTCCAGCTTCGGCAAATAACGGTTCTGGAACACGACGAAATATTTGTCTTTTTCGAGCTTACGGACGATCGCGTCGGCACGGGCGAAATAGTTGCTGATCTTGCGGTCGATCACCGCCGTAAGCAGGGAACGCTTGACATCCTCCACCGCATCGAGGGTCTCGTCGTAATTGTCGATATAGACGAGGCCGGTGACCATTTTCTGCTCGACATTGATCCGCTTGTACTCCATCAGCTCCGTCTCGTCGAACAGCATACAGGAAATCAGCGGCATTTCCTCGTCATCCTCCGGCAGCTTGATCTCCTGCTCCATCTCGATCCCGAAATGCAGCCGCGACATCTCCACGCGGTAATGGCGGTCGTTGTGCACAATATGGTAGGAAAAGGAGCCTTCGTGGCGCTTTTCAATACTCTCGCGCGTGATATCCGGCAGAATCGAGGTGATGGATTTGCGGTAATTCCGGTCCTTGCCGCTCACCTCGGCAAACTGGTTGTTGAGCCAGAGGATCTTGCCCGCCGGATCCAGCAGCGCATACGGCAGCTGGAAATGCTCCAGCAGCTCCTTCTGCACCGTCGCGTAATGCGTCGCGAAGGAGACGATCTCCTGCTCCAGCCGCCTTTTTGTGGACAGCGTCAGAACCAGCACAAGCAGCCAAAACAGCCCTGTCAGAGGCGTCACAATGCAGGCTAATTTCTGGTCATAGAAAAACAGTCCGAATGAACACAAGAAAAACACACCCATCAGATAAAACGGTGTGAGGAAATATGTCTTTAGCTTCCCACGGAAATATTGATTATCCATAGTGCGTATTATAATACGGCAGCAGGAAAAACGCAAATACTACTTCGCGCAGTACACTTCCATCAGCATCGCGAGCTTGGCCGTCACGGCATCGTCAAAATTGCGCAGATCAAGCCCCGAAAGCTTTTCAAACTTGTCGAGGCGGTAAACCAGCGTATTCCGGTGGATGAACAGACTCCGCGCTGTCTCGGCGATCGAAAGTCCCGCATCAAAAAACGCGTGTACCGTCGTCGAAAGCTCCGCGTCCAGAGTGTCAAAACGGAAGCTTCCCAGATGATCCGCCAGATATTCATGGCAGTCCTCATAGCTCAGCTTGCTGACCAGCTTGCCAAGCCCCATCTCGTGATAAGGATGTATCTGGTCCGCCGATGAGAAAAGCAGACCGCAGGACTCCGCCAATTGCGCATTGCGGAACGACTGCGGCAGCACCGGCAGCTCCTCCACGCAGGCATCATAGGAGATATGCACAGGGATCATCGCGTCGGCAGACAGCGTATCCGCCATCACCGATGCCGTCTCCCGCAACGCTTCCGGCGAAAGTACGCCCCTCGGCAGACGGAGCAGTGCCAGATGCGTCTCATCCAGGCTCAATATGCGGTCATTCCCGCCTGACAGTCCGATCAGTATCTCTGTAACGGCATCATCATAGCCCTGCGGAAAATACAGCAGAAACACCACTGCCGCCGTCTCATCCTGCAAATGGTACCGGCGCAGCCCCCGCGCGATTTCTTCCCTGCTTAACTCGTCCCGCAAAAATGCCAGCCAAAATGAAGCAATGTCTGCCTGCTTCCGGTAAGGCTCTAAAAACGCTTCAAGGACGGACAGCACGCGCTCGTCGTCCTGTCCGTCCTCTGAAATTTCTATACGCAAATCAGTATATTGCCGCAGCTCCGCTAAAAGCTGCTGCTTTTTCGTCGTGTAGTCCATATCAGTTCGTAATGGTAAGCTCTGTCTCCTTGTCGAAGAAATGCGCCTTTTCCATATCGAATGCGAAGCGTACCTTGTCGCCGGTGCGGGCCGTCGTACGCGGATCAACGCGCGCCGTCAGCTGAACGCCTGCGTAATCGAAATACAGGAACACTTCTGCGCCGAGCAGCTCGTATACGCGGATCTGCGCGTCGAATACGGTATTCGGCGAGGCATCGATGAACATCTGTGAATCGTGGATATCCTCCGGACGGATGCCGAGTGTCACGGTCTTGCCGTTGTAATTGCCGTCGATCAGAGCCTTTGCCTTGGAAGCCGGTACTGCAAGCTTCGCATCGCCGACGATCGCGGTCACCTTGTCGCCGTTTGCCTCGATCTTGGCATCCAGGAAGTTCATCTGCGGTGAGCCGATGAAGCCTGCCACGAACTGGTTGCCCGGCTGCATATAAAGATGCTGCGGCGTGTCGATCTGCTGTACGATACCGTCCTTCATAACGACGATACGGGTACCGAGCGTCATAGCCTCTGTCTGGTCATGCGTAACGTAGATGATCGTCGCGCCCAGGCGCTCATGCAGCTTGGAGATCTCGATACGCATCTGCACGCGCAGCTTTGCGTCGAGGTTGGACAGCGGCTCGTCCATCAGGAATACTTTAGGATTACGGACGATCGCGCGCCCCATTGCCACACGCTGTCTCTGACCACCGGACAGAGCCTTCGGCTTACGGTCTAAAAGCGCTTCCAATCCGAGGATCGCTGCTGCCTCTTTTACTTTTTTGTCGATCTCTTCCTTCGGACGCTTGCGCAGCTTCAGTCCGAATGCCATATTGTCGTAAACGCTCATATGCGGATACAGCGCGTAGTTCTGAAATACCATTGCGATATCGCGGTCCTTCGGCTCGACATCGTTGACGAGCTTGCCGTCGATCTTCAGCTCGCCGCTGGAGATGTCTTCAAGACCTGCGACCATGCGCAGTGTCGTGGACTTTCCACAGCCGGACGGTCCTACGAAGATGATGAATTCCTTGTCCTCAATCTCAAGATTGAAATCCTTAACAGCTTCAAAGCCGTTCGGATAAACTTTGCAGATGTTTTTCAGCGAAATGCTTGCCATTGTGTAACCCCTTTCTTTTCTCTACTGTCACTTGACGATGAAATCACCGAGCGCGCTGATCACCTTGTCCTGGTCGCCCTCGTCCTGGATCACCAGCTCAATGTCCTGGGACAGATCCAGTGAAAAAATACCCATGATGGACTTTGCGTCAATGACATAATGACCGGAGACGAGATCGAAATCCCCGTCAAACTTGGTCAGGACATTGACGAACTTTTTAACTTTGTCGATTGTGTTGATGTTTACCTTTACCGTTTTCATAGCATTTTACCTCCCTATATTGATGTATGTTATCCATTTAACCCATGTGACGCAATGGGTAAGTGTACAAAAAACCGTTGTGCATTTGACAAAATGACAAATTCAGTCCAGCCGGTCCTCCGGATTCCCCTTAAAACGCTCGCTCGGCGCGAACTGCTCCTTTTGCTCGGTTTCAATGATCGGCGCTTCCGCGGCACCCTGCTCGAATGCCGTCTGTTCCTCACCGTCTTTGGCGTGCCCGACCATAATGCTGTTTCTGGATTTGCGCTTGACCTTGTACAGCATGCGGTCCGCGGCGTGCAGGTAGTTCCAGACATTGTGCCCCGCCTGCGGGATGCCCCAGAAAATCCCCTGGGATATCGTCACGTACTTTGTGTCCGTCCGGGAATAACGGTGCTCAAACTTCTTTGCGGCGATCGACGCCTTCAGATCCTGCGCGATCGCGAACACTTCTTTATCCGTATAGCCTTCGTAGATCAGGACAAACTCGTCTCCGCCGTACCTGGACGCGAACACCCCGCCGAAGCGTTTGAGCTTTAAGATCTCGTCCGCGATAAACCGGATGCACTTGTCGCCTTCCTGATGCCCGTAGTTGTCGTTGTATTCCTTGAAAAAATCGATGTCGAGGATCTCAACCGCAAGTCCCGTCTGGTTGCGGTAAGCGCGGTCATAAGCAATCTCGCCATACGCATTGAGCCGCAGGCGGTTGTACATGCCGGTCAGAGGATCGGTCTCGGAACGGAGCGTCAGCTTTTCGTTTTCCTTTTCCACCTCGCGCTTTTCCTCAGCGAGGCTCGACATCTCATGCCGCATATCGATCATCTGCCGCGTCATAAAGCTGTTTTCCTGCTGAAGACTCTCCGCCAGGTCAAAATACGCCGCCGTATCCCGGCGGTATCCTTCTTTGTCATCGACCTTTTTCTCATAACGCAGCCGCAGCGTCAGCAGCTTGCGCGAGAAATTCCGCACCCTTGTCTGCTCCGCGATTGGCGATGCTTTATCCAGAACGAACAAAAACTCCTCATACTCGCCCATTTCCAGCAGCAACTTCAGATAGTGGTATAGATCGTCAAAAATGTCCATCAGCGGCATTTTTTCCGTAAATCCCGCGCGGATCCGCGCAAAACAGCCCCGCACTTCTTCATCCTGTCCGCGGGCATGGAACAGCCTCGCAAAAAAGAAGTACGACGGCACGCTGGTTTCCACTGTAAGATCGGGCAGGCAGACCATCCGGATCAGCCTGGCGTATTTATCCGCGTCGTCCAGCCGGTCTTCGCGCAGCGCGCATTTGCCAAGCCCGATATACGCCGCCGACAAGTGCTCCTGCCTCGCGGGCATCCTCGGATGTCCCTCAATATAGTGCAGTCCTTGCGTAAAATGCTCTGCTGCCAGATCGAATTCATCGAGGATCAGGTACAGGCTCCCTTTATTCATATGTACCATCCACGCGAGATCCGGCAGGGAGTACTGCTCGCAGTATTCGGATGCCTTGTCGTAGTAATCCAGCGCCATCGGCTCGTTGCCGCGGTTTAAGGACATAATGCCGAGCATAATGTTTGCCATCACAAGATAGCCCCACTCCCGGATATTTTCGTAGGGCTTCATACATTCCATCATATCGCGGTAAAAATTGGGGATATCGTTTGCCACATAGTAAATCTCGCCCCGGGTGAACCGCGCGAATCCGACCAGCGCGTCTTCTTTCCGCTCAATGCCGTAGGCTTCGATCGCGTCGCAGTCCCGCAGCGCTCCTTCGCGGTCGCTCTGACGCTTGCGGTCAACTCCGCGTATCAGCTCCTGTATGTCGCTCCGGTATATGTTGATGTTCATGCAGATTCCTTTCTGTGTTTGATGCAATGCTAGTGTGCTGACACATTCATCTTTGAACTAATAATCTGGGACATATTTGCGTCAGATGCTAGGCATCCGAATGAGTCGTAGCCGTAGCTACGGCGATTGAGGATAACAACGCAGATGGCGTAAATAGGGCACAGATAGTTCAATTATGAATGTGCCAGCACACTAGGTGACCGTCATCTGCAATTTTCGTTCACCAAACCATCTGCCAGCCTTGCAAATTCCTCCAGGGACAGTGCTTCTCCGCGCACTGTCGCCGGATGCCCCTGCTCCACGATCTTCTGCGCTATCTCTTCTTTTGAGAGTGACAGCCCCGCCCCGTTTGCCAGGGCATTCGCCAAAGTCTTGCGGCGCTGGTTGAATGACGCCCGGATCAGCGCAAACAGAAGCTTTTCATCCCGGACACTGACCGGCGGCGTCCCGTGACGGGTCAGGGTAATGACCGCGCTTTCCACCTTGGGCGGCGGAAAAAATGCCCGCGGTTCAAGCAGAAAATGGATCTGTGGCTCCGTATAATACTGCACGGCCAGCGACAATGCCCCGTAAATCTTGCTCCCCGGTCCGGCAGTCATCCGCTCGGCGACTTCTTTCTGCACCATCACGGTAATCGATGTATAGGGAATATTTTCTTCCAGCAGCTTCATCAGTATCGGCGTGGTAATGTAGTAGGGCAGGTTGGCAACAACTCTTACCGGGCGGCCTTTTGCCCGTTCCTCCAGGATCTCTGCCAGCGGAAGCTTCATCACATCGCCCTGCATCAGCTCAACATTCATCCTGTCGGCAAGCTGCTCCTCTAAAATCGGGATCAGCTTCGTATCGATCTCAACCGCCAGCACGCCCCCTGCTGCCTCCGCGAGCTGTGCCGTCAGCGTGCCCATGCCCGGCCCGATCTCCAGCACAAAATCATCCTTCGTCATGCCCGACGCTTCGACGATGTCAGCAAGCACCGCAGGATCCGTCAGGAAATTCTGCCCGTATTTTTTCTGAAACCGGAACCCATGGCGGTGCAGGACGGCTTCCATTCGTTTTCGCTCAAAATTCGCGCTGTTCATGGATGGTCTTCTCTTACATTCATTTTTTTGTGTATTCTGTCAAATCTCGCGCACAAGTCACGCCCGGAAGGTCACTTTCGCAAAAAGCCGTCTCGCGTTTTCTGCCGTCGTCTCGATCACTTCGTCCTCGGTAATCTCCTTGATCTTGGCGATTGCCTGGACGATATACGGCAGGTAGGTCGAATCATTTCTCCTGCCACGGAACGGCTCCGGCGCAAGATACGGACAATCCGTCTCTGTCAAAATGTATTCTAACGGGATCCGCTCTACGGTTTCTTTGAGCTTCTTGCCGTTCTTGAAGGTCACGACCCCGCCGATGCCGATGAAAAAGCCCCGCTTCACATACTCCTCTGCTATCTCCGGTGAGTAGGAAAAACAGTGCATGACGCCCCTTGTACCCTGGTCAATGGCATCCTTTAAAATCGAAAGCGTATCGTCGCAGGCCTCCCGCGAATGGATGATGACTGGTAAATCAACTTCCCGCGCCAGCTTTAGTTGGTTTACAAAGCAACCTCTTTGCTCTTCGCGGACTGTTTCATCCTTTTCCCAGTAATAATCAAGCCCGATCTCACCAATGGCCGCTACCTTTGCATCGGAAGCGTGCTCTCTGATCCATTCCATCCCATCGTCACTCAGCGTATCAATATCACTCGGATGGACACCGAGCGCCGCGTAAATAAAAGGGTATTCCTGCGCTAAGCGGTAACTCTCTTTCGCGGAGTCCATTGACGCGCCGACATTGATGATCGGGGCGATGTTGTGGGCTGCCATTGCAGACAGCAGCTCGTCGCGGTCGTCGTTATAGCGTTCGTCGTCGTAGTGCGCGTGAGTCTCGAAGATGTTCATGGGTTTTGCTCCTAAATCAACAAATCTCAGCGCCACTGGGCATCTCGCGCTCAGGCGTCATCAGCGACAGATTCCCATCCGCATCCTCTGCGCAGAGCAGCATCCCCTCGGACAGAACGCCTGCGAGCTTGGCGGGCTTGAGATTGACGAGCACCATCACTTTCTTGCCGACCATCTCCTCAGCAGAATAATATTTCTTGATGCCGCTGACGATCTGCCTGGTCTGGCTGCCGATTTTGACCTGGGAACAGAGCAGTTTTTTGGACTTCGGCACTTCCTCGCAGGCAATGATCTCCCCTACTGCGAACTGCATTGCGCCAAACTGGTCGAAAGTGATCTCCGGCTTTGGCTCCAGGTTGATTTCCGATTCAACTGAATCACCGTCGGGATTTGCATCATCTTCTGCAGCAGCACCGGATGCATTCCCGGAAGCGCCGGCCTTCGCCTGCAGCTCTTCCACCCGCGCCAGCGTTTTTTCCATATCCAGCCGCTCGAACAGGATCTGCGGCTTGTCGGTCACATGCGTGCCGCTTTGATAATGTCCGAATGTATCCAGCCCGTCATATGGTATCTCCGCCGCATTCAGCTGTCCCAATATCTTTTCCGATGTCTCCGGCATAAAGCTCTTTAAAAGCACAGCTCCGATGCTGATTCCCTCGACCAGATTGTACAGCACGGTTGCCAGGCGGTCTTTCTTCGACTCGTCCTTTGCCAGAAGCCACGGCTCGGTCTCATCAATGTACTTATTCAGCCTCTTGAACAGCGCGAAAATCGCGGTCATTGCGTCGGCTACGCGAAGCCCGGCCATTTTTTCCTCACAAATCTGCCTCGTACCGGTTGCCAGGGCTTTCAGATCGTCGTCTACAGCTTCCGTCACGCCCTTATCCGCCACCTCGCCGCCAAAATATTTGTTGCTCATTGCGATCGTGCGGTTGACCAGATTGCCAAGCGTATTCGCAAGGTCGGAATTGATCCGCTCCACCAAAAGCTCCCACGAAATCACGCCGTCATTCTCGAACGGCATCTCATGCAGCAGGAAATAACGCACGGCATCCACGCCGAACATGTCCACCAGATCGTCGGCATAAATGACATTGCCTTTGGATTTCGACATCTTGCCGTCTGCCTGGATCAGCCAGGGGTGCCCGAACACCTGCTTGGGCAGCGGCACATCCAGCGCCATCAGGAAGATCGGCCAGTATATCGTATGGAAACGGATGATGTCTTTTCCGATCAGATGCAGGTCGGCGGGCCAGTATTTTTTGAACATCTCCGATGAATTGCCGTCCGCGTCGTAGCCGATGCCCGTAATATAATTCGTCAGCGCGTCAAGCCACACATAGGTCACATGCTTCGGATCAAAATCCACGGGAATCCCCCATGAAAATGAAGTCCGTGACACGCACAGATCCTGCAGCCCCGGCAGAAGGAAATTGTTCATCATCTCATTTTTACGCGACACCGGCTGGATGAACTCAGGATGCGTATTGATATGCTCGATCAGACGGTCGGCATATTTGCTCATCTTAAAGAAATAAGCTTCCTCACTGGCTTTCTGAACGGGTCGCCCGCAATCCGGGCATTTACCGTCGACAAGCTGCGACTCAGTCCAGAACGACTCATCGGGCACACAGTACCAGCCTTCGTACTCGCCCTTGTAAATATCGCCCTTGTCGTAAAGCTTTTTAAAGATTTTCTGCACCTGCGCCTCGTGATCTTCATCGGTCGTGCGGATAAAGCGGTCATAAGAAGCGCCCATCATATCCCAGATCCGCTTCACCTCTCCCGCAACCTCGTCCACATACTCCTTCGGGGAAATGCCGGCTTCCTTTGCTTTTTCCTCGATCTTCTGCCCATGCTCGTCCGTGCCGGTCTGGAAGCGCACATCATACCCTTCGTGGCGGCGGAACCGCGCGATCGCGTCCGCGAGAACGATTTCGTATGTGTTGCCGATATGAGGCTTGCCTGATGTGTAGGCGATTGCCGTTGTCATGTAAAATTTGCCTTTGTTCATTTTCATCTCCTGCCCAAGTAAATTTCCGTTCCTAATCCTCGTCGTGTAAAAACTCTCCGCATTTTCCGCAGTAATCCGCATCTTTTGCGACCTGCGCCCCGCAGCGCGGACAGTATTTCGCGCCGCGCCGGTCTGCAAGCTCCTGCCTCAGCTTGGCTAGCTCATCAAGCAGCTTGCCGATCTCCGTGAAGCTCTCGCCCTCATCATCCTTGTGCTCCGCGTAATATTTCTTGCCAAGCTCCTTGTACAGATCGTCCAGATAATTCTCACGGGTCTTGATCTCATACTGCAGCTTCGCCTTTCCCGTCAGCTCCTTTGCCGTCTGCCCGAACTCATGCCCCGCCATGATCACGGTATCCTGGATTTTGTCAAAAATACTGCTGTCCATTAGTGCCCTCCTTGTTTTTCATTATATGGTGCCTTGCTAATTATCTTGCAAATATTTCCCCACCAAACTTATCACTTCTTCTGCTGTCTGAACTTGCATTTCCGTAATTTTTTTGCTTGCAACATAGAATGTGTCATAATCACTTTTGTGCCTTATTACCTGTAACTGTGCTATCTTATGTCCCAGTTCATCCGGGAAATCACCTCCATGCACATATTGTCTATTGAAATATGCCAGCGTATCCTTGTGTTTCTTGAATGCAATTTCCTCCAATGCCAATACTGCATCAATTGCATGGAAACAAGCGTAGTAAGCCCTATTGTTCGCAGCCTTGTATTTTTCCGCTTCTAATAGGAGCTTTGCCGTATCCAAATCGTCTTCCGCCTGCTCAAAACGATATTTTGACACATCCTTAAAATTGCCAACATCCATCAAATCACGACCCCTTCCAAATCCACGTTCCGATAGAACATATAGGCATCTTTCCAATAATTAAAGTGATCGGTATTCTGCACCATCGGCATAATGTCCGTGCCATGATCCATATTGAAATCATAGGTGCAATCAGCAATCTTCATTTCCAGCTCTTCCATCGGCTCCGCTGAGAGCTTTACCAGAAACATAATGTCAATGTCCGAATCCTCCCGGTTGTCGCCTCGGGCGTGGGATCCGTACAAAATCATGCAGTCTATATTATCTGCTGACACTTCCACAATATTTTTTTTATAATCGTGCAATATTGCCATTAACCTATCATCCATCAGCATACTCTCCCCCGCCGGCACCGTACACCATTTTAATGCAATGGCACATTATAAATGCTTATTTCACTGTCTCATAACTTTCATTTCCACTGCAAAACCAGCCGTCAAGTGTTCGCGCCACAAGCCACGACAAAGCTGCCATTGCCGCCGCGAATGGCTACAAGTTAATATATAATTTTACCATACACAAAGACTCAACGCAAACAGATGTAAATCAGATAAACGACATACAGCGCAACCATTGCCGCGCCTTCCCGCTTGCCGATCTGCTTTTTCGTGACGCAGAAAATCCATGTGAGTAATGAGAATGCCAGCAGAACAAAAATGTCGATCATATTCTCCCGGAGAAACGGGATCGGCGAGATTGCCGCGGCCGTTCCCAGGATCAGCAGGACATTGAAAATATTTGAACCGATCACATTGCCGACCGCCATGTCCAGCTCGTTTTTCCGCGCGGCAACCATCGAAGTCACAAGCTCCGGCAGGCTCGTCCCGCACGCCACGATCGTCAGTCCGATCAGCGTTTCCGTAACGCCGAGCTGCCGCGCGATCACGACCGCGCCGTTTACGACCCAGTCTCCGCCGAATTTGATCGCAACAGCTCCGCCGATAATGAAAAGAATGTCCTTCAGAATCGAACCGCTTTCCTGCGCGTCATCGCCGCCCTCCTCGTTTTCTTCACTTCTTCCCGCAAGGGCGGAACGAACCATAAGCGCCAAAAATACAACGAAAATTGCCAGAAATGCAATGCCATCCCCTCTGGTCAGCTCCATGCCATGCAGACCGAGCGCCAGCAGCATGACCATACAGAACACGGAGAACGGATAATCTCTTCTCAAAACAT
The DNA here is from genome assembly GCA_017470735.1 of Lachnospiraceae bacterium. GTDB lineage: Bacteria > Bacillota > Clostridia > Lachnospirales > Lachnospiraceae > RGIG4930. Next base: position 56,349 of record JAFUYB010000064.1, read on the forward strand.
CCCTCGAAACGGATAATTGGCTTAAAATCGCGCTGGCTCCGAGGACGACCATCAGATTGAAGAGATTGGAACCGACAACATTGGAGACGGCCAGTGAATTGCTTCCGCTCGCCGAAGCCGCCACGGATACCGACAGTTCGGGCAGGCTCGTCCCCATCGCGACGATCGTCATACCGATCACGAGCGACGGAACCCGGAAACGGCGGGCTACCGATGAACTGCCGTCCACAAAGAAATCCGCGCCTTTGATTAAGAGTATGAAGCCTAAGATCAGAAATATGATTGCCTGAATGGTTTGCATTTTAAATTTCCTCTATTTGTTATCCTTAAAACAGTTTTTATCGTTTACGACAGCAAATGCTCCAACAATATCCTCACACCCAGGAATATCAGTATCACGCCTCCCGCAGCCTCCGCGCGGCTTTGGAAGCGCGTTCCGGTAAAATGCCCGATGACCACGCCTGCTGCCGAAATCGTAAATGTTGTGCACCCGATCAGCGCTGCGGCGGGCAGGATTTCCACTGAAAGAAATGAAAATGTCACACCGATTGCCAATGCGTCAATGCTTGTGGCTATGGCCAGAAGCAGAAGTTCCATTGGGTGCAATGGCGAAGCGGATTCTCTTGTTGTTCTATGGGTCAACTTTTTACCATCCGCGACAGCCTCTTCATTAGTTGTTTCTTCTCTCAACAATACCCCGCCGTGCTTCTGCCCGTCTGCTTCCTCATGCGCCGCATCCCATATCATCTTTCCGCCGATCAGTGCCAAAAGCACAAACGCGATCCAATGGTCAAAGGCTGCGATCCGCTCCGCAAAAGCGCTCCCGAGCAGCCATCCGGTCAACGGCATCAATGCCTGAAAACCGCCGAACGCCAATGCGATTGCAAAAAGCTGGCGCCGGTTTATCCGTGGCATGGCAAGCCCTTTTACGATCGAAACCGCAAAGGCATCCATCGACAGACCGACGCCGACCAAAAATATTTCCCATACAGACATAGCTTGTCCTTCTCCGCCCCAACTGACAGATCAGTCCCGCTTTTCCAAAACCGGGATCTTGAAGTCGGGATGCGCCTTGTAGAAATCGCGCACCAGCATTCCTGCCAAAAGGCCGGAAATGATACCGCAGACCGCCCCGACCAAAACATCCGTCGGAAAATGGACAAACAGATACAGCCGCGACAATCCGATCAGCGTCGCCAGCAAAAGCGCCAAAAATCCCCAAAACTTGTGGTAGAAGAAAATCGCCGTCGCGCCCGCGAAGGAAAACGAAGTGTGCCCCGATGGGAATGAATAGTCATCCGGCACTTCCACGAGAAGCGCAACCGACGGGTCGATCCAGCACGGCCGATCCCGCTGTACAATATTTTTCAGTATGATATTGCAGAGCAGTACCGACAGACACAACGCCAGCCAGCCGGTCAGCCCGACCTTTTTATCCTTGCCTAAAAACAGAATCGCCAATATCAGAATGATCCAGAAAATCCCTTTTTCGGCGAGCATTGTCAGTCCTAGCGCCACCTTATCCATCACCGGACCGTGCAGATCCTGAAACCAATACAATATGTCAAATTCCCAGCTCATGTATGCTCCCTTTCCAAATCCGTGCCGCCGCATTTTCGCAAACACCGCTATATTGCCGCATTCATACGGTGTGCCCCTGTCATGCTGATTTCACAAAATGGCCATTTGCGAAAACTACGCCAGCTCCACTTTTGTAAACTTCTTCTTCCCTTTTTTCAGAATAAATTCACCATCAAAATCTGCTTTCACGAATGATGCCTTCGCATCTGCGACCTTCTCGCCATTGACCGACACGCCGCCCTGCTCGACGGCACGCCGCGCCTCATTTTTGGAGGCAGTCAGCCCTGCCGCCACAAGCAGATTGAGAAGACCGATCGAACCGTCGGCAAAATCATCCTCCGACAGAACCGCCGTCGGCATATTCTCCGAGGATCCGCCTGAAAATACCGCGCGGGATGCTTCCTGCGCTTTTTTTGCCTCTTCCTCGCCATGAACCAGATTCGTCAGCTCGAACGCCAGTATATCCTTTGCCTCGTTCAGCTTGGTGCCCTCCCAGCCTTCCATCTCGGCGATCTGCTCCAACGGCAGGAATGTCAGCATCTTGATGCACTTTATGACATCGGCATCGTTCACATTGCGCCAATACTGGTAGAACTCATACGGCGAAGTCTTATCCGGATCGAGCCACACCGCGCCGCTGGCGGTCTTGCCCATTTTCTTGCCCTCGGAATTGAGTAAAAGCTGGATCGTCATCGCATATGCGTCTTTACCGAGCTTCCGGCGGATCAGCTCCGTCCCCGCAAGCATATTGCTCCACTGGTCGTCGCCGCCGAACTGCATATTGCAGCCGTAATCCTGGTACAGACGGTAGAAATCATAGGACTGCATGATCATGTAGTTGAACTCAAAGAATGACAGCCCGCGCTCCATACGGTTCTTGTAGCACTCCGCCGCCAGCATCCGGTTTACCGAAAAATGCGTGCCGACTTCCCGCAGAAGCTCGATGTAATTCAGATCCAAAAGCCAGTCCGCATTGTTGACGATCTGCGCCTTGCCCTCTCCGAACTCGATGAAACGCGCCATCTGCTTCTTAAAGCAGTCAATATTGTGGTTGATCGTCTCCACGGTCATCATCTGCCGCATATCTGTCCGCCCGGACGGATCGCCGATCATGCCCGTACCGCCGCCAAGGAGCGCGATCGGACGGTTGCCCGCCATCTGCAGCCGCTTCATCAGGCACAGTGCCATAAAATGCCCGACATGCAGGCTGTCTGCCGTCGGATCAAATCCGATATAAAATGTCGCCTTGCCGTTGTTTACCAGCTCCCGTATCTCTGCCTCGTCCGTCACCTGCGCAATCAAGCCCCGCGCCACCAGTTCCTCATAAATCTGCATGAAAATGCTCCTCCCTTGCGTATCTGGAACCCTCAATCTTCTAAATACTGTTGGATGTGATCCAATGTCTTTTTCAATCGGTCATCCCTGACCGCCTCATCCTTGGTCTCTTTTGCTTCTTTTATATTATCTTTCACAAAATTTAAAAGTAATTTTAATTCTTTCTCGCTTATCGCCATTTTACGCCTCCTTTACTGCTGCATCAACATCAGTGACATGCCGCCGACCTCCTGGTCGGAAAATACCGCTTCCAGCCGTCCGTCTTCGTCGTAACGCGCGAACGGATTGTCAAAGGTCAGCCCTTTTTCCTTGAGATACGCCATCGCCCGTCCCAGATGGTAGGTGCGGTAGGCGATATGCCCATACAGCCCCGGTCCGCCCGGCTTCACCCCTTCAAAGAAATTGCCGACAAAGAAGCCCGCCGTGTCCTCGTACATGTCCGCGTCAAATATCCGCGCCAGATCCTCTGCGGCACTCTCTGCTTCTTCATCCTTCGGGAAATTCAGCCCCACATGGTCGTAGGTGAAGCCCAGCATCAATCGGACGGCACGCGCGCATTTGTTCTGAATCCCCTGCATATCACCGAAACGGATCATCTCCTGCGTCGCCATCCAGTTGCCCGCCACCGCAAGCACCTTGTTGGAACGCAGGTAATCCGCCACATTATCCTCATTCAGCCCGCCGCTCGGCATGAACCGCAGTCCGGGATAAGGCTCGCTCATTGCACGGAGCGCCTTGATTCCGCCATTCGACTCCGCCGGGAAAAATTTCACCAGCGACAGTCCCAGCCTGAGCGCGTTTTCGATGTCCGTCGGCGTACTCACGCCCGGTATCACCGGTATGTCCTTGTCCAGACAGTAGCGCACGATTTCATCGTGAATCCCCGGACTCACGATGAACTTTGCCCCCGCCTTGACCGCGGCGTCCACCTGCTCGATCGTCAGCACCGTTCCCGCGCCGATCAGCATCCCCGGTATCGCGTTTGCCATCAGGCGGATTGAGTCTTCCGCCGCCTCGGTGCGGAACGTGACCTCCGCCATCGAAATACCGCCATCCGCAATCGCCCTGCCGACCGGTATCGCGTCAATCGCGTCGTGCAGCGTCAGCTCCGGCAGTACGCCCAGTTCCTCAATCCTTTTGAAAATATCAGACATGGCTTCCCCTCCCTTTTATTCTGCCGGGTGTTCCGCAAAATAAGCCTCTATCCGCGCCTTCCCGTTCGCCTTTATATCCTCATAATAGAAATCATAATCGTGGCTGTGAAAGCTCTCTGTTCCGAATATCTCCGTGTTCTCATTGTAATCGTCCTGCGTCGTGCAGATAACCGTGCCGCGCTCCAAATCCACCGTCGCGTCCGCCACGCCCGGCACCACTTCCCACATATCGTTCACCTGCTCCGCCGATGTGATCGTGCCGTCCTTCATTCCCGCTGCCACCGCCGCTTCGTCAAGTGTCCGGCTGCCAAGGCTTTCCGACGCGTCCGCCGTGGTCGTGTCGCGTTTCCAGTTGATGGGATTGATGGAAACGGCGTTTCCTTCCACAATCAGGCTCGGTCCCTCATTGTCAGGTCCTTCCGTGTTCCAGGAAATGATAACGCCCGTGTCATCCGCGCCCTCAGCAAATTTCACATAAGGATGCTCTTCCAGCCAGTCATCCGTCACCGAAAACCCGACCGCATAACAAGCCACCATCCGCTCAAGATAATCCGGGTGGGCCTGCATATATTCGCCCAGGGTGATCTTCAACAGGCATGCCCCCTGCGAGTGTCCCGCCAGAATGAACGGCCGCCCATTGTTGTAATGCTCAAAGAAGTAATCCAGCGCCGCATAAATATCTGTCCGCTGCTCCTGCATATTGTATTCTTCGTATTCCTCGCCCGTCATCCCCTTGGCTACGGCAAGGTTGGTCTGCCGGTAATACGGCGCGTACACATTTGTGTAATCCCCGAACGCCGAACCCGTCTTCCCATAGACAAGCTGGGCGATAAGCCGCACTTCCTTGTCGTCAACCGCTGACAGATCCGTACCGTCCTCATCGTCATAAACAGTCGGGTAAATGTAAAAAAGATCCACATCCTCATCCGGCTCGGTGTCACAGTACATCCAATTGTCCGCCACCGAATAATCCGTCGGTGTCCCGATCAGGTCGCGGATTTCAAAATCGGCTGCTTTGTCACCGGCATCACCATTTTCTGCCGCACCACCCGCGTCGCTTTCATTCGCAGTTCCGTCGGCATTTTCGTCGTTCGCATCTCCATTGGCGTTTCCACCGCCTGCGGCTCCGTCCGCTGCTTCTTCCGTCTGCGCAGTTGCCGCGTCGTCCGACGCCGCGCCGCCAGCGCATCCGCCCAGTCCAAGCACTGCTGCCAGCGCCAGCGCCGCCAATCTCCATTTTCTCATCTCTCCCATACACAACCCCTTTCCTGCAAAACTGATGTGAGTATATCATATTTTGGGGGATTTATGAATATAATTGGGAGGAAAATCGTATCTGCTGTTTGTTTTCCACTGAAAAAGGAGAGGCGACTTGCCTCTCCTTGGTGGTGTCGTTATCCTGCACGAACTGTCACAGGACGCCTCTCACCAATTCATTTATTTTACCACAGCTTATGCGGACGCGTTGCAGCTCCATTAAACCGCATTTGCCACCGCCAGCTCTTTTACCGTATCCACTGGCAGTTCCATTACGCTTGCAATCTCTTCAAACGATAATTTTCCAATTTTCAGTAAACCCTTTGCTTTGTCTATCCTATCTTCTTCAACCACTTCTCTTCGCATATCCTCCATCACCTTGCACATCGTCGCCACCCCTTTCTCATCTTCCTTAAAATACCGGACTTTCTCCGCCAGCTCCCCAAAGTACATATCGTCGGGATTCGTACAAAAGAAGTCGTGCATCAGCTTTCCAAGTTCTGTCGTGCCGTCCTTGTTCGCACCATTCACATATATAATGTGCTCTCCATCGTCAAACGGCTTGCCCACATCCATAATCTGCCGTTCTATCGTATATATCGGTTTATTTTCACCGATTACATCATTTTCAGTAATAAAAATCACATAAGTTTCAGGCAAGTCCGCGAAATCGTCTCCCGCCTGCAGCAAATGCGCGTCAAGAATGCTCGAATGATACCTTGCGCGCTTGCGGTCTGCCCCTTTGTCCGCCCGCTGCACCTCTATATCCATTTCGCCATTATTACTGTCCGTCGCATTAATGTCTAACCAAATGTCACGTCCCAGCAGATTCTTCATCACCTGCTGCGTTCGGACACTCCTGACCGACAAATCTGGTTTGTTCAAGATAATGCGAAGAACCAGCTCCGTCCCCTTGATATTCCCATCAAAACAGGCGTTCATAAAATCATCATCTATCAGACGAAACCCCTGTATCCTCTGCAAATCTTCCAAATGATGCCGTTCATCACCCATAGACTTTCCCACCCGCCTTTTTACGATTATAATACCTTGAAGCTGGCGGTTTTTCAATGATTTTTTTGTAATCGATCGGGTAAATTTACTGTAGGAATTAACAGAATATAAGGCACCTTGGGATCTCTGATGAAGATCCGGTTTGTTACCTATATTTTACCCCTGTATTTTCTTTTTACAATCCCCAAATGTGATTTTTTAATGCGGCAATC
>JAFUYB010000065.1 GCA_017470735.1 Lachnospiraceae bacterium
AATCGGAGGTTCCTTGGATGCTAAAGGTGAATTTATATGCCATTATTCAACTTCCAAGGCATCCATCATTTTGTCTACTGAGTCAAAGACTGGCTGTTTGCCGTTTTTTATGTCGTCTTTAGCCTTTGCAATTTCCTGCTTAAGCTCATCAATGTATTTTTTGGGATAGACTGTCACAGGTAATAGGCAGATCATGCCGTCTTTTTCAAATATATCAAATTTATCTCCAACTGATAATCCCATACCTGAGACAATGCTTTTAGGAATAGTGATCTGCGCTTTTGTTCTGAGTTCTGCAACCATAATGATTCCTCTTTTTAGAATTTCTTACTTTCTTACTACAGATAATATGCTGTTTTTCTAATAATGTCAAGGCTAAAGGACATTTACCTATCCTCTTGATTTCTTTTGAGAATAAATTTATAATCACATTACAAACAAATGCAAAACACATGCATAATACAAGAATAATACGAGGCTACAGTTGGAGGTGAAATGATTATGGCGGAACAAGTATTGATACAATTCAGAGCTGATAAGACATTAAAACAAGAGGTAGCAGATATATATAATCAACTAGGGATGGATTTGCCAACTGCGTTTCGTATGTTTATGAATAAGAGTAGGCAGGTCAGAGGTCTTCCTTTTGAGGCAGTATTACCGCCAGAGACCAAGAGAGAGGAATTTAAAGAAGCTTTCTATGCATTGCGTGAAGAAGCATCAGATTTACCGGAGATGACACTGGAAGAGATAAATGATGAGATTTCGGCGTCAAGAGCAGAACGGAAGAAGGAGTAGCCTATGTTTTTCAAAAAGCACGAAAGGAGTCAGACAATGGATTACGAAGCAGCAGCACGGAACAGTCATAGAAGCGGACAGAATTGCGCAATGGCAGTGTATGGGGCGTTTCGACAAGTGAACGGAAACAGCACCTCTGCGCCGAGACCGAGGGAAGAAGATGGAAAATGCGGAGCGGTGCTGGCGGCAGAGAAGGTGATGCGGGAGATGAACATCGGCGATACGGCGGAATTTGATAAGGAATTTGAGCGGCTCTATGGTTCACTGAAATGCGCTGATCTGCGGGGTGCGGCAACGGGAAAATGCAATGATTATGTTGGTACGGCGGCAAAGATGGTGGGAGAACTGCTCGCTAGATAGCATCCATAAATCGCTATAAATAACTGCCATTGACAACTTGTTTGTGCAGACTGTACAAACAAGTTGTTTTGGTGTATAATCCTGTTGAAAGGAGGCGTTTGAAAGTTGAAGATTGATTGTGAATATAGAATCAGAGATGATATAGGATTTATTATCGAAGCAGAAGGAATAAATAAACTGGAACTCTCAGAATCAACCGGGATTTCAAGAACAACGCTTGATTCAATAGAAAAAAAAGGTTTTACAACAAATGAAGTATGTGAAAAACTGTATTCCTATATATATGAACAGAATTATAGGCTTAATTCAGTTAAGGAAGAACTGATAAAAGAAAAGTATGTGAATGTACTGTTTCATGGTTCTAAATATGGTCTATCTGAAGTGACGGTTTCTGGATCGAGGAATAATTGTGATTTTGGAAATGGTTTTTATTTAGGTCAAACATATAACCAGGCATTATCATTTGTATGCGAATATGATAATGCGTCGGTATATTCATTTAAGTATTCATTTGACGGATTTAAAATAGTTGAATTTGATTGCTCTCTTGACTGGATGCTTGCAATCTGTTCTTTTAGGGGCACGATAAAAGAATACACTGAAAGTAGTATGGTTCAGGGAATTGTAAGGAGAATAGAAGATGCTGATGTTGTTATAGCGCCTATCGCGGATAACAAAATGTTTTATATAATGTCTCAGTTTGCGGAAGGCGAGATTAATGCAGAAGTCGCTCTTCATTCTTTATCAGCATCCGCTTTAGGATTTCAATATATTATAAAGACAGAGCGGGCATTAAAGAAATGTACTCCTATAGAAAAGTATTATTTGTCTGCCCCGGAACGAAAGGATTGCAGGAAGCAATTGATCGAGAGGGGTTACGAGATAGATACAAAACTCAAACTTGCAAAAAGAGAGTTCAAAGATGGATTATACATTGAGGAGTTATTGAAATGAAAACATTTGATCATGATGGCCTGTTGTTGGCAGAATATCAAGGGAAGCTATTTGAAAAATCTACAGAATTACGATGTTCTACACCGGTATTTCTTAGAAGGTTTTTGCACTCTGATTTATTAAAGAAGATGGATTTGAATGATGTGGCCTCTTTATCATTGGATGCAAATGAGGGAATAGAGAGTATTCAAAACCAATTTGGTGAATCTGATTATGGAAAGAATAAGTATTCTAAAAGCGCAATGTTTTGGATTGGCTATATTTATAGATACCTTTCTTATACAAGGGGTGTTACAACGAAGTTTGTGATGAGGCTTTTCCCATATAAGCAGTTAAACGATGTCTATTACTCATTTCATACGCAGGATCCTGAATGGTGTGTGCATAGTTTGTTAGAAATGAATGGTCAAAACGAAGATGTCTTTGATAATAACTTGAGATTGAAGGCAGTGATATCCGCTAGAGGTGAGTATTAAACATGTTTGTATTGAATGCACAGACAAGTTTGGGCGCAATTCAGTAAATAGAACAGCCGCCAAACAGCATATATTTGACATAAAAAGCGCCAATGTGATAAGATACTTTCATTGGTTAGCGAAGAAAAGTCTATGTTTAAAGGCAGAGACGGGACAGATGCCGGTTTCTGCTTTTTCTTAAGAGGGTTTTGCGGATGACAGTCATCAAAAAGATAGGAAAAAAGGCAGTCTGCCTGCTGCTTGCCGCAGGGCTTTTTGTGGCGTGCGCCAGCCCTGCAGGGACAGCGGATACGGCGAAGACGAGGGAAAAGGCGAATGGCAAAAGTGCTTCTTCTGATGACACATACACCTATCACGACAGCGTGTCGCAGCTTGCCACGAACTGGAATCCGCATACCTATATGACGAGCAACGATTCTTATCCTATGACTTATATCAATTCTGACCTTTATACTTTCGTGTTTAATGACAAGCTTCATCCCGTCGATGGAAAAGAACCCTATGAGAGCTATGCGATCGTGCCTGAAATGGCTGCGGAGGATCCGGTTGATGTGACAGCAGAAGTGCGCGCGTCCCATCCGCAGTTTTCGATTCCGCAGTCGGCAGACAGAGGTTACGCGTTCCGGATCAGGCTGCGTGAGGATCTGTGCTGGGATGACGGCACGCCGATCACATCGGCGACCTATGTCGAATCCTTAAAACGACTGCTCGATCCCAAGCTGTTAAATTACCGTGCTGCCGATACTTATGAGGGCACCTATTCCATTGCCAATTCGGAAAAATACGCAAACGCCGGAGTCGGCGTATTTACATCCTTTACCGATCTGGGCACGACCTATGATGAGTACATTGCGTCGGGCGGAAAGGATGAGGATGTCTATGTCGACATCAGCGGTCTGTGGAACATTACAACGGAGGATAACAAAACCTATGCGGCGATCACGGATGATACGATGATCCGGGACGAGGCGGTCGAAGAGGGCCAGCCGGAGGATTATGTTTCCGCGAAATATATTTGGGATACCTACCTGGCAACGGGGCAGATCGCGCCTGCAGAGGATTATATTGGTCTTGTCGAATACAAATACGACGCGGATTATTCTTTTGACAATGTCGGACTGTACGCGGAGGATCCGTACACCCTTGTCTATGTGTTCAACAATGCGCTGGACGGCTATTACCTGGCGGCGGCATTGAGCAGCAGCTGGCTGGTCAAGCCGGAGCTTTATGATGCTTGTTTAAAAGAAACCAAAACGGCATCGGGTTCGGTATGGTCGAGCACTTATGGCACGAGCAAGGACACCTCGGCTTCCTATGGACCGTACAAGATCGACTCCTACCAGCTCGACAAGGCGATTCATTTTTCACGCAATGAAAATTGGTTCGGGTATCGGGACGGTAACCATGTCTACATCGATCCGGTGGATGGGAAGCAATACGATATGTATCAGACGACAAATATCGACTGTCAGGTGATCGCGGATACGACAACGAACAAGCAGATGTTCTTTGCAGGGAAGCTGGCGACATATGCTTTGCAGGCAGAGGATCTCGACCAGTACCGGAACTCTGAATATTCCAACCAGGTTCCTGCGGGAAGTACCTATTTTATCATTTTAAACGATTTCAAGGATGTCATCGAAAAAAGGGAGCAGGCGGCTGATTTTGATACAAAGACAAAGGATGTCCAGACGATCATGCTGCCCGCGTTTCGTGAGGCATTTGCGGTCAGCTTTGACAAGTCAGGGTTTGTCAATACGGTTATGCCGAACTGCAGTGAAGGCTTCGGCCTGATCGGCGGCAGCTATATTTACGACCCGGATACTTGCGAGTTTTACAGGGAGACAGACGAGGCAAAGCAGACCTTGTGCGATTTTTACGCGGTGGACGCGGATGAATATTCTTCCCTGGAGACCGCGGAAGAGTCGATTACGGGATTTGATCCGGTCAAGGGTGCCGAGCTGTTTCAGCAGGCATATGAAGAAGCGCTGGAAAAGGGATATCTGACGGATGAAGATCACGACGGGCGTTCGGACCAGACGGTGACGATCACCTATTCGCTTAGCGCGGATTCTGATTTTATGACAAAAATGATCGATTACCTGAATGAAAGCCTGCGCAATGCCACAGCGGGAACCGGGCTTGAGGAAAAGGTGGCCGTGGTAAAATCGGCGCCGCTTGGCAATGATTGGGCGACCCAGCTGCGGAGCGGTCTGACCGACATCGTGATCGCCGGCTGGACCGGAGGATTGATGGATCCGTTCAATCTGACAAAGATTTATACGGAGCCGGACAAAGCCTACAACGGAAACTGGTTTGACGCGACAAAGCACGATATGACTGTGAAGCTGGACGGAAAGAAAGTGACAATGTCGCTTGCCGACTGGTCGCAGGCATTGAACGGACTGACCATTACCGTTGACGGTCAAGAATACAATTTTGGCTACGGCGAGGCAACGGTAAAGGAGCGTCTGCAGATCCTGGCCTCTTTTGAGAATGCGATACTTTCCACCTATGACTATGTGCCGCTTGCCGATTCCGGCAGTCTGTATCTGCTTTCCCAGCAGGTATATTATGTAAATGATGAGTACAATCCGGTGATGAGCTACGGCGGAGTGCCTTATCTGCGGTACAATTACAGTGACCGGGAGTGGAAAGCCTATGTGAAATCACAGAATGGCGTCCTGCAGTACTGATAAGTGACATTGGTATGACGGATGTGAAATGGCTTTGCTGTCGAAAGGATAGGAGCAAATGATAAAATACACATTACAACGGATCTTTTATATGATACTTGTGTTTATCATCATTATGCTGATGTGCTTTGTGCTGGTGCGGATGCTGCCGCTGCCCGTGCTGCCGCCGGATGATCCGCACACGCAGGTGGTTGAGATGCGCCGTGAAGCGATGGGATACAATGAGCCGTATCTTGTACAGTTCTGGATTTATGTAAAAGGCATCGTTACGCATTTTGACTGGGGGATTTCCGACAAGCTGTATTTCGGGCAGGATGTCTGGAGCATTTTCAAAGAAAAGCTTCCCGCAACCGTGATCGTCAATTTGTATTCGATTCTTTTAAGCATTCCGATCGGCATATTTTTCGGCATCCTTGCCGCACTGAAAAAGAACACCTGGGTCGATTACACGATCTCGACCCTGACGATGGTCGTGATCTCGGTGCCGAGCTTTGTGTATGCGTTTTTGATCCAATATCTGCTCTGTTATCGTCTGCAGCTGTTTCCGTTTGTGATGGAATCGGGGACGGACTGGCTTTCGCCGTCCATGCTGCGCAGCATGGCACCTGCGGTACTGGCGCTTTCGTTTGGCGTGATTGCCGGATTTACACGGACGACAAGGGCAGAGCTGACCGAGGTTCTGACGAGCGATTACATGCTCCTTGCGCGGGTAAAAGGACTGACTGTGACGCAGGCCACGGTCCGTCACGCGATGCGCAATTGCTTTGTCGTTATCGTGCCCGCGATTTTCGGAGAGTTTCTGGGAATCCTGGGCGGGTCTTTGATCATTGAGAAAATTTTTGGAATACCGGGGGTCGGTTCGCTGACATTGAACGCGATCAACGGACCCGATTACAATCTGTTCATGCTTTCGACCGCATTCTACACGGCAATCGGGCTTGCGGCGGGGCTTGTCGTTGATATCAGTTATGGATTTCTGGATCCGCGGATCCGGATGGGGGCAGAAAAATGACAGATCAACAGACCAGGGAGAATTATCCTGCGGTGGCAAAGGAAAAATTCCAATTTGTCAGCGACAAGGAAATCATTTTTGATGAAGTGCCAAAGACCAAAGCGAGAGGGTATTTCGGCGATGCGCTGCTGCGTTTCCAGAAAAACCGTTCATCGGTCGTGGCGGCTTGGATTTTGCTGTTTTTGGTCTTGTTTGCATTGCTTGCGCCGATTGTCTCGCCGTACTCGGTCAAGGATCAGGACAAGACCTATACGAATTATCCGGCGTACATTCCGTTTTTCGGCGAGCGGGGGATGTCACTGTTTGGCGGGGCGAGGATATATGATTCGCAAAATGACGCGTCGATGCTTTTCTGGCGCGGGATTGCGGAGGAAACAGGCAAAGATCCTGTGATCAAAACAATAAAAACGCACGAGACACCCACACGCAGGAGAGGCGAGGAGGTGACGCGCTATACCTATGATATCAAAATCAATGCGTATTATGCGCTGGGGATCGTTTACAAGGTGTTTACCTATGATGAATTTGCGCGGATTGAGGAGTGGCAGAACGAGACGGGGATCCAGGTGATCTACCCTTATGTGTATCCGGGGGACATCAGCAATATCCGTAACAACCCGAATCTGTGGTACCAGGTAGATGAAAAGGGAGTGGCGAAGCTGGATGAAAACGGTGCGTTTATTCCTGTCTACGCAGACCAAAAAGAAGATGAGGGCGTGCCTTATGATTCGCTGCGGATTAAAGGGGATGACGGCAGTTACATTTATTCGATGAAGAAGTCCGGGGCAGTGCAGTGCCGTGTGGATTATTACAATTATTACCATTATCTGAATGGACGCGAGCCGTTTTATATTTTTGGAACGAGCGCAATGGGAATGGATCTGTTCAGCGCCATCGGCTATGGCGCGCGGTTTTCTCTGCTGTTCGCGGTGCTGGTTGCCGCGATCAATATGGCGATCGGAATCCTTTACGGTTCTGTGCAGGGGTATTACGGCGGGGCAGTCGATATGGTGCTTGACCGGATTGCCGATATTCTGGCAGGAATGCCGTTCATCATTGTGGCGACACTGTTCCAGATCCACCTGGCGCAGAAGGTGGGGGTCGTGTGGTCCTTTCTGTTTGCGTTTGTGCTGACCGGCTGGATCAGCATTGCCGCATTGACCAGAAAACAGTTTTACCGTTTCAAAAGTCTGGAATTCGTCCTTGCAGCCAGGACGCTCGGCGCATCGGACAAGAGGCTGATGTTCAAACACATCCTGCCCAACGCGGCGGGTACATTGATCACAAGCTGCGCGTTGGTCATCCCTGCCGTGATCGGATCGGAGACATCGCTTTCCTATTTGGGGATCGTCGATTTGAGCAGTCTGACAGGAACCACGCTCGGCACGCTGCTGTCGCAGGGAAGCGCGACCGCGACCACGGCTCCGCATACGATTTTGTGGCCAAGCATCTTTTTGGGGCTTCTGATGATCAGCTTCAATTTGTTCGGAAACGGTTTGCGCGACGCGTTCAATCCGACCACGAGAGGTACGGACGATGAGTGAGAAAAAACTTCAGGTAAATGATTTAAAGGTTTCGTTCCGGACGGCGGATGGTCTGGTTCAGGCGGTGCGGGGAGTGAATTTTGACCTTTGCAAAGGCGAGACGCTTGCCATTGTCGGGGAATCAGGCTCCGGAAAGACGGTGACGACCAAGGCAATATTGGGCATCCTGCCGGGCAATGCCATCGTTGAATCCGGAGAGATCTGGTACGAGGGAAAGGATTTGGTAAAGGCGGACGAAAGCGCATTTCAAAAGCTCCGCGGAACCAAATTGTCGATGGTGTTCCAGGATCCGATGTCGAGCCTGAATCCGATCATGCGGATCGGACCGCAGCTGACCGAGGCCATGATCCTAAAGGGGCATATGTCAAAAGGGGAAGCGAAAAAGAGAGCGTTAGAGCTGATGGCAGATGTCGGCATACCCGAACCGGAAAAACGCTTCCGGCAGTATCCGTTTGAATTTTCAGGCGGAATGCGGCAGAGAATCGTCATCGCGATTGCGCTTGCCGCAGACCCGGATGTGCTGATCTGTGACGAGCCGACGACGGCGCTGGATGTGACGATCCAGGCGCAGATTCTGGAGCTGATCAACAGGCTGAAAAGCGAGCGGCAGCTTTCGGTTATTTTTATTACGCACGATCTTGGTGTCGTGGCAAATATAGCAGACCGTGTCGCCGTGATGTACGCAGGGAAAATAGCGGAGTACGGTACGGTGGAGGAGATTTTTTACGAAGCCGCGCATCCTTATACATGGGCACTGCTTTCGTCCATGCCGGATCTGGATACGAATGAAAAGCTGGAATCGATTCCGGGTACGCCGCCGGATCTGTTACGGCCGCCAAAGGGAGACGCGTTTGCGGCACGCAGCCGCTATGCGATGCAGATTGATTTTGAGGAAGAACCTCCGTTTTTTAAGGTATCCGATACACATTACGCCGCGACCTGGCTGTTGCATCCGGATGCGCCCCAGGTAGAACCGCCAAGAATTTTGACGGAGAGGATTAAGAGGATGAGGGAGAGGAACCAGAATGAATCGTGAAACGGAAACGCCGTTGCTTGCGGTCAGCCATTTATGCCAGTATTTCAAAAATGGAAAAGAAGTAAACCGCGCCGTGGATGATGTGAGCTTTGAGATCAAAAAGGGAGAAGTCTTCGGGCTGGTCGGCGAATCCGGCTGCGGGAAGACGACGACGGGACGCTCTATCATCGGACTTTACGATATTACTTCCGGGGAAGTTTTTTTCAATGGAGAAAAAATTTCAGGCAAATCAGGAAAGAACGCAAAGGAGCTGGCATCCAGGATCCAGATGATCTACCAGGATCCGGTCGCGTCGCTGGATCCCCGCATGACGGTGTATGAGATCATTGCGGAGGGATTGGTCATCCAGGGGGAAAAAGACCGGGCAGTCATCGACCGGAAGGTCTATGAAATGCTGGAAATGATCGGGCTTGTCAAAGAACACGCCAACCGCTATCCCCATGAATTTTCGGGCGGACAGCGGCAGAGGATCGGGATTGCCCGTGCGGTCATTATGATGCCGGAGCTTTTGATTGCCGATGAGCCGGTCTCCGCATTGGATGTATCGGTTCAGGCGCAGGTGATCAATCTGCTAAACGACTTGCGGAAACGGTTTTCGCTGACAATACTCTTTATCGCGCACGATTTGTCCGTGGTCAAATATTTTTCAGACCGGATCGCGGTGATGTATTTTGGGAAAATGGTTGAGCTGGCGGATTCTGACGAACTGTTTGCCCATCCGCTGCATCCCTACACTAAGTCATTGCTGTCTGCCATTCCGCTGCCGGATCCGATCTCAGAACGCAAACGCAAGCGGATCATCTATCGTCCGTCAGAGGAAGAACAGGCTCTGGGGGAGGAAGCATTCCGTGAAATCAGCGCAGGACATTTCGTCCGCTGCACCAAGACGCAGGCAGAGCAGATCAGGGCGGAGCGCGCGCAGGGATGAAAAAGCAAAACAGTAAATGGATAAAGCCGTTGCTGGTCTGGGGGATTGTCGTATCGGCAGTGGCATTGCTTCAGTATATGAAAGGGTTTCCAATCTGGCATGGGCTGTCAGACGGTTTTTTTACCGGAGCTGTGTTCTTTCTTGGGATCGGCGGATTCCGGCTTGCGTCAAACGCGGGATGCTTTGATCTGATCAGCTACAGCGTAAGCCATACCTTCCGGCTGCACCATCCGAAGGATGAAAAAAGGGAAGATTTTTTTACCTACCGCGAGCGCAGACGGCAGACTCCGTATGAGACGGGAATGCTCATTTGTATCGGAGCAGTGAGTCTGGGGCTTTCTATTCTGCTGGTGGCTGTCGGACGGTAAATATGAGGGGGAATATATGGATAGAGAAGCGGCATTTGGGTTAAAGAGGAAAGCGCCGAAGAAGGCAGAAACGAAAACACAGACCCACAAAAAAACAGCAGTAAAAAAAGAAGAAAACCGGCAGCAGGATATGACGATGTCGGTGTCCCCGATCTGTGTCAAAGACGGCAAAAAATATGCGTTTGTCCGGTTTGCCGACGGCAGTAAAAATTGCGAATGGACGATCCCGGAGGTCAGGCTTTCGTCTAATGACGGATTTTCTGAGGAAGAGATCAGCGGGCTGAAATTTTATATCAAAAACAATATGGCCGACCTGAAGCGCATGGCGGCACAGATCAATCTGTTTGAAGTGTTCAAAAACGGATAGACATGATGGCGGCACACTGCGGCAGGATGGATGACTGGAAAGGATAGATGGTATGAGTATAGAGTTTCAGGGGCAGATGCTTCTTCGGGTAATTCTTGCGGCGGGCTGCGGCGCCCTGATCGGAATAGAGCGGGAGCTTAACGCCAAGACAGCGGGGCTTCGGACGCATGTAATCATTGCGTTCGCGTCTGCGCTTACGCTGGTCGTTTCCAAATACGGCTTCTATGATGTGGTATCTGATTATGTGCGGCTGGATCCGTCCCGTGTAGCGGCGGGGATAGCCGGCTCGATCGGTTTTTTGGGGACCGGCATTATTTTTGTCCAAAAGAAAGAGGTCGTCGGATTGACGACGGCGTCCGGGCTGTGGGCGACGGTCGCGATCGGCATGGCAGTCGGCGCAGGCATGTACGAAATCGGTATCGCATCCACAGTATTTCTCGTGGTCATGCAGTATGCCCTGCACCGACGGGCGATGGCAAAGACAGATAATGGCTATGAATCCTGCAAAATTGCCGTCTGTATGGAAGGGATGGACCTGCGGGAGCTGCAGCAGAAATTGCACGAGCGCAAGATCCGGGTTGTCGGCGTCCAGGCGCATCGCGAGAAGGACGATGATGCGATCTACGCGACGCTTTCTGTCGAGTACCCGGACAAATTCCGGTTCGAAGATGTGGTGGACATTACAGACAATATTCCCGGAATCACTTCGATTGAGGTCAACTACCGCTCAACGATGTGATGAGTGGCTGGGGTATAGGGAGCTAAGTACTGTCCTGCGAACACGAAGTGTACCCGCAGGGCAAGTATGAGCAGATGACAATAACCTACGGTATTAGGAGGAATAACATCCGAATCATGTTTCATTTGAAGACGAAGAAAACAAAAAAGGAGTTCGATCGCGAGAACCAGCTTCCCGTCCTGCGGTGCAGCATTTGCAACGGCGAGCAGGTGGCGGGATTCAAGGACATCCGCAGCGGAGAATTTCGGGAGATTACTCTGATCCGAAATGATGACGAGTTGAAGGCGTTTATGCGGGAGTATGGGATCGAGGAGATAAAGAAGGAGTATTAAATCTGGAATTTTGTGATTTTCGTGCCGAAAACAGCTGGAATTTTGTGATTTCCGAGCCAAAAACAGCCGGAATTTTGTGATTTTCAGAGAAAAATAGCTGGAAATATCTTGACTGCAACGCTGCGTCGCGGAGTAAGATAATAGCCAATCAGCAGGATTGGAGGTATGGATGATGAAATCAGCTTTGGAAGTCAGCAAGATGACAGGCGTGACCAAGCGGACGCTGCAGTACTATGAAAAAGAAGGGCTGCTGTTGCCGACAAAATGCAATGAGAACGGTTACCGGTATTATGACAATGAGGCAATCAAAAAGCTGTACGAAATCCGTTTTCTGAAAGAACTGGGATACAAGCTGTCTGAAATCAAGGGAATGTCGGATTTGTCCCAATTTGACCGGAAAGATGTAGAGAACAAGATCAAAGCATTAGAAGAAGAAAAGAGAAAACTGGAGCGGAAGCTTAGACTGGCGAATGTCGTGCAGATATGCGGGGATTTGCAAATACCGGCGCGCTTTGTCGGCAAAATGAGTATTGAAGACCTGATCGAGCGGGAAAAGGGTTTTTGTGATCCCGACAAGGTAGAAGCTCATTTTCTGAAACGGCACATCCAATTTACGATTGAGGATTATTTCAATTATTTAAAGTTGCTGATCGGCCTGGTGGAGCTGCGGGAAGAGGAAGTCTGGTCAGAGGATGTGCAGAGCCAGGCGGGGAAGATACATCGGTTCTTTCTGGCACATACCGAGCCTGATTTGCGGGATGAGCTGAAGAGGCGTGACGATATCTGCTTGTATTTGGACGAGGATACGGAGAAATCCCTGGACGAAATGTACGGAAGCGGAACAGCAGCGTTCGTACAGGATGCGACGGATTACTATTACGAGCGAAGAAACCGGGAAAAGCGTTTGCGCAACAGAGGAGTGCTATCAAAAGTACGGCGAAAGGTCAGAGAGTTCCGCAGAAGGAAATAGGATAAGGAAAATCTGGACTGGCGATGTGTCATCGCCAGTTATTCTCATGAGTATTTATTGTAGAATGATGATAATTTTTATGTTATGATATAAGTCAAATACCTCACTACAAGCAGTCAGGGCAAGTTTGCCCTTTAGGATGAGAATCAGGTGTCAGGTGGTATAAGAGAATATCTTTACAGAGTACTTTGGAAGTAAGTCGTTGGAAGTTTATGGATTGCATATTCCCAAAGTGGTAAGACTGTTGCCTACAAATCTTCCTGCGATAGAAGCTAATGAGTGGAGGATTGATAATCTGCTGGATTTGCAGGATGGCTCGATTGGCATACTTGATTACGAGAGTGATTACAAGGAAGAGGATAAATCAAAGTATCTTAACTATATGTCCAGAGTATATAGAAAGATGGTAAAAGATGGAATGGGTGATAAAGACATAAGAATGCTTGTCATCTATACTGCAGATATTAGACCTGAATCAGTAAAGACAAATATTACAAAGACAGGATTCTCGATGAACATAGAGACAGCGTTTCTGTCAGAACTTGATTCAGGAGAGATTAGAAGCCGTCTGACAGATAAAATTTTAAAGGGGGAGTTTCTGTCAGATCAAGAATTGATGGAATTAATCATCTTACCATTGACATATCAAACAAATGAAAAGAAACAAGAGATGATCAAAGAGTCTATTAACCTTGCAAAGCAGGTGAAGGACGAGAAACAGTCAACATTTTTAGTGGCAGGAATAGTAGTATTTTCAGATAAGATTATTGATGCAGATACAAAATCTAAGGCAAAGGAGTGGATGAAAATGACTCAGATAGGGAGAATGTTTGAACAAGAAAAACAGGATGCTGTTAATTTGGAACGGGCAAAAGCAATAGTAGATAAGATTGAAAGTGTATCCACTATTTATGGGGACAGTATAGATGAAGTATGCAGAAAAATGAATGTTTCTAAATTTGAATATGATGCGGCAAAAGCGATATTGTCAAATATGGATAATAGATTAGTCATAGCCTAATTGTTGTTGCAGATTGCATTATAAATGCGATGACAAAGAATGACATTTTGCATCATTGATTTTATGTTTTGTTTATACGATAAAATTGATAATTAAACTATAGAGCGATAAGGTAAACTTGGACTGGCGATGCATCATCGCCAGTTTTTTCGTCCATTTATGCAATACATTTCAAAAAATTCCTAAAACCCCTTGACTGCGACGCTGCGTCGCGGAGTAGGATGGGGACATAAAAAAAATAGATCGTCAAGCGGAAAGGGGATGATTTTGATGAAAAGAAAATGTATGGCATTTTTTATGACAGCGATATTGCTTATAGGACTGGTGGGCTGCGGGCAGTCAGATTCATCAAATGACAGCGACTCGGCAGAACAAAATACAGTTGCAAGTACAGACGATGCGGATGCAGATGCTGCGGTGAAAACAACGCAGAGTGCTTCTGAAAAGAAACTGTCGTTTGACACGACCATTGAAAAAACGACATTATTTGATGAACAGGGCATCAAGATCATTGCGAATGAACTGAAATTTGAATACAACACACCCAAGCTGATTCTGACCATAAAAAATGATACGGACAAGAAGTTATCCTTTATCAGCGGATCGATAGGATATAGCTGTAATGCGGTAAACCACTATATGATCAGCAGCGGTTACATCAATGAAGATGTTGCCCCGGGGAAGACTGTGAAGACAACGGCAACAATCAGTGCGGATGAATTGCAGATGCTCGGGATCACAGAAATTGCAAACATAGAAATCGGTCTTAGGGTCACCGATGATGATTACAACGAATATTTGACGACCGGGCCTCTTACAATAGAAACATCTGCAGCGGATTCTTATGACAGCTCTGCCGATACTTATCGTGACAGCATACAGAATCAATGGCCGGATGATGTCGCGTCTTTGGATTATTATTCTGAAGAATTGCTGTTTGAAGAAAGTGGTATCAGTATTACTTCGGAAGCACTGGCGACCAATAAAGAAGGTAAAAAGGCTGTTTTTATCGAAATGGAGAACAGCAATTCCGACCTGGTGTACGCGAGTGTGAGCGATATTTCAGTTAATGGCATCGTCATTCAAAGTCCTACATGGACTGGAGAGACAATCAATCCTGACTGCAGGTGCGTAATGAATCTGACCATTGACGATATGCTGAATAGTTCTTCGTTGGAAGAGTTGGGAATTGATGACATTGCGACGGTGGAATTTTCGATGAAGGCAGAAGACAGCAACCACAATGTTCTGGCAAATGCCGAAGAAGTGACAATAAAGGTCAAAGACGGTGGAAGCGCAGATAATGGCGGAAAAGAGATTTATAACGAAAATGGGATTCGCATAAGCTCAAAGCAGATAACCAAAGATGAATTTGACAATATGCATATTCTGCTGATGGTGGAGAACAACTACACGGAAAAACTGGATGTGGATGTCGCATATGATTCGCTGTCAATCAATGATATAATGATCGATTTCCTTACTTATGGAGCGGATGTTGCTGTCGGCAAGAGTGCCGTGGTGGATGTTGAGATTACAGAGAGTACGCTGGAAGAAAATGACATTGCGGATATAACAGATGTATCGGCTGCTGAAATGACACTTGAAATCCGGGATGACCATTACAACGATATAGCAAAGCCGTCAGTAGTGATCAGTTATTGAACGCTGGAATTGGTCAATACGGATTTGGGGGAAGATCAATAACGGGTCTTCCCCCGGCAATCATTCCGTATGTGCTGTAAACAAAGCTTCCATGGAAACACCCAGGACTTGGGACAGACCATACAATTCAATATCTGTCACAGTCCGGCTTTGATCTTCAATGCGGGAGATGGAGCCGCGGCAAATATAAATTGCCATGACTTCCAGTTTCTCAGAAAGCTCTTTTTGAGTCATTTTAAGTGTTTTTCGGTATTTGCGGACATTTTTGCCGATTAGGTTTTTCTGTGTCCCATCTATTATGCGTGCCATATTCCATACCCAATAAATTGTCTTGCTAAAGGACAAGAATAATGATAAGATTTGGAAGAGAAAATAATGTCTTGTCATAGGACAAAATGCGAATTATATTGTGGAGGGATTGTATGGATAAGAAAATGGATGGAAAATATATTTCCCAAGACGAAAATTTTGAGGAGTATGATACTGAAAAGCTGACCGAAAAATCAAAGGATAAAGAATTTGAAAAATGGACTGGAGTGGGTAATATGGGGTCAAGAAGTTTTGTTGAGGAAAATAAGATTAAAATCATTCTAGGGGTGATTGCTGTTGTGATTGTAGCTTTTGCCGCACAGCATTTCTACTATATGATTCAAGCTAAAAAGCAGGCAAATGAATACGAGCAAATGCTTGAGGAGGCAGAGCATAATACACAAAACATTATTGTGACGGATAACATTTCGGTGGAGAAGGCGACCATTATGGAAGCGATGAAGGATGCAAAGGAGCTGGTCGTCTATAAGTATTATTACACAGATGTGGGAGAATACTCCAAGGACAGGAATTTTAAATTATTTCAGTCGAAAATATCCGTTCCATTTACAACGGATAAGACTTTGTATACCTATACGGGAACGATTTCCGCAGGTGTCGATTTGGCAAAATTGGATGAAGATAATTTTAAAATCAATGATGAAAAAGAGAAGATTACGATCACTCTGCCAAAGCCTAAAATACTGTATCATGTAATCGATGACAAGAAGTTTCAGACATACAATGTAAACAATTCCGTGTTCACCAATTCAGACTTGAAGGATTACAAGGATTTTGAACGCAAATTAAAAAGTGAGCAGGAGGAAAAGCTAAAAGAGAATGACGAATTTTGGGACGAAGTGAGGAATAATACCAAAAAGGCGATCAAGGATCTTTTGACACTGTCCGGACAAATCAACGATTACACGATAGACTTTGAATGGGAATAATAATATAATGTGGTAATGAATATGCAGCACATCCGCGAGCTGTGGCGGAATATTCAATCCGGAAAGAAGGTGATGTCATGCTGACACTGTTATTCATTATTCTATTATGCACAACGACCTGGAAACTCTTCGGATTTGCACTGAAAGCATCCTGGAGAATCTTAAAAATCGTGCTTGCCATACTGTTCTTACCATTGGCAGTCATTGGTTTGGCGTATATCGGTTTGTTTTTTGTCGCGATTCCGTTTTTGATTTTGGTGGGATTGGTGACGGTGATTGGAGATTTTTTGTAATAAGATTAGATGTGGAGAAGCAGTATGGTTTTTATGCTGCTTTTCTTTTATGCTCATAAAAACAATTATATTAAAGTAAATGAAACCTATATTGCAGAATTGGTGATGGATTAAATGAATTTAAATTATAATAAGAAGATAATTACCAGCACCTTTGTCACAGTGTTTATTATTGCGCTGCTAGGTTTGCTGGGATATGCAAAGACATATGATGGGAAAAATGGCCAGGCGGCATATTCGCTTGATCTGAATACGATCCCCGCGTTTGAAGATAAACCATATGTTGAAGTAAATCACAATCAGCCATGTTTTTCTGAAAGAGACAAGTCAAAAGATTCATTTGAAGTATATAGCCGATTGGATGCGTTGGGAAGGTGCGGTGTGGCATTTGCCAATGTTGGAATAGACTTGATGCCGACAGAAGAGCGGGGAGCAATAGGGTTTGTCAAGCCATCTGGCTGGCACATTGCAAAATATGATTTTGTGGATGGAAAATATCTTTATAACAGATGCCATCTGATTGCCTATCAGCTTTGCGGTGAAAATGCAAATGAGCGGAATCTGATCACGGGGACGAGATACTTAAATACGGTTGGAATGCAGCCGTTTGAAAGCATGGTTGCGGAGTATGTCAAAGAGACGAAGAATCATGTGCTTTACAGGGTGACGCCCATTTATAATGGGAATAACCTCGTGGCAAGTGGCGTCGAAATGGAAGGGTATTCTGTTGAAGATGGTGGCAAAGGGATATCATTCCATATTTTTGCTTACAATAATCAGCCGAATGTTCAGATTGACTATGCTACGGGTGACAGTTGGCTTGCGGATGAATTCGTTTCGGATCATGAAGAAAATGAAGCGCAGTTAGAAGAGAAAACACAAGAGAGCAGGAAAACAGCTTCTGAT
The DNA here is from genome assembly GCA_017470735.1 of Lachnospiraceae bacterium. Taxonomy (GTDB): domain Bacteria; phylum Bacillota; class Clostridia; order Lachnospirales; family Lachnospiraceae; genus RGIG4930. The sequence goes on from JAFUYB010000065.1 coordinate 17,725, forward strand.
TCAGAAAGACTGAGCTATATTGGCAACCGGAATACAAAGAGATTTCATTATCCGGACTGCAACAGTGTCAGTGAGATGAAGGAAAAGAATAAGGTATATTGGACGGTTGTAACTAGAGATGAAATCATTGGGCAGGGATATAAACCATGCGGAAATTGTCATCCGTAGGGACAAGGGGGGGTAATTCGCATAGTTTGGCATAGGCAAGGAGGTTGAAATGCATAGTGGTACTATGTATAATGAGGTTAAATGAGCAGTCACATGCCAATATTAAGAGGATGTAAAACATGCTTACAATTAACGAGGTTAAAGAAAAAACAAAAGACATTTTTGGTTTATATCCGGTAAGGAAAGTATCAGTGTTTGGTTCATTTGCTAGAGGAGAAATGTCTGAAGGCAGTGATATTGATATGCTTATTCAGGACTCTAATATTGGAATTATGGATGCTTCTAATTTAAGGAGTCGATTGGAAAGTGCTCTTCATAATAATATTGATTTGGTTGATGAAAATGATTTATCCGATGTGTTTAAGTTCTTGATTAAGGATGACGAGGTTGTTATATATGAAAAACAAGGATGATGCTATTGTCAGGAGGATCTTTAAGTATTGTAAAGAAGTAGATGAAGCGTTAGAAACTTTTGGAGATCGCATAGATGTTTTTAAGAATAGTACGGTGTTCCGAAACGCCGCGTGTATGCCTTTAATGCAGATAGGAGAGCTTTGCAAGTTGGTTTCGGATGATTTGAGAGATGAGAGCAATGAAATTGATTGGAGGGGTTGGTGTGGTATAAGAGATATTATTGCACATCAATATACAAATCTTGACTACGAGAAAACTTGGGATGTAATAAAGCTGGATTTGCCTAAGTTAAAATCACAGATAGATAGATTGATTAGTGACATTGATAGCAACGGGATAAGTCGTATCGAGATTATTCTCAAAGAGAAGGAGTTAAACGATATTGATGCTAGGGAGTTATATCACGAGATTGTCGATAATACAGGAGTCAGTATAAATGCTTTCACGGATAGCAAGATTCTCGAGTATATCAAACAAAGGAGATAGATAAAGGATAATGCCGGAAATGAATGTTACAAAGATGTGAAGTCTTTGGAATTCAGAACAGTTGTGGAGAGATATCAAAAAGAACTGAAAATTGCGGTATGAACAAAAAGCTATTTTGATCAGGATTCGCATCGCTGAAACGGACTCGCAGGATGACCCGATTCTTCTACTTCTATGTAAATAAGGAATTTCCATTCATCAACAGCTTTGCGAGCCATAGGAAAAACAGGATAACGAGCACCGGAATCACGCAGGCAGTAACGAGCATGACGGCGAGGGCGTCGATCATGTTGTTCAGCACGGTTTCGACTTCGGCGGTGGCTGTTTTGAAAGTGTCTTTGGCAGATGAGATAATGTTTCCAAGCCAGCTTTCGTCTTCGGAAGTAGTTTCGTCAGAGGTGTTTTGCTGGATTTCATCTGTCGTCTTTTTCGCATTTTCTAAAGTCTGCTCAATGGAAGAACCGTAGGAAGCAGTGATAATGTCAGAAATCTTAACGCTGATAGGGATGACGCTGACGATAATGACAGCGAAAACGATCAGTTTCCCGGCAAGCTGTTTGAGTATATCTTTTTTATAAAACTGATAGACCAAAGCCAGGATGCAGGCAATAGGGATCAAAAAATAAAATGCCACATATCCGGTGATGGTCAGCAGGTACAATTCCAGATAAATCGCACAGATGACAATGATAAAATAACCGCTGACATCCGCCAGTTTTTCGGCAATCGGTGTGGCGACATCGCCGGGAATGACGGTGATTGCCGCGGATGCTGCCGTTGAAGCGGCAATCAGTTCGGAAACAGTCTTCTTGCTTTCATTCAGAGAAGCAATTGTATTCGCGTGAAAATCCGTAGATGTAGCAAATCTCGCTACGACAAATATGGAAAGCAGGGCAATGATGAGCGGAATTGCGGCGTGGATGATTTGTTTTTTCTTGTCAGTCATTTGTGCAGGATCCTTTCGTCAATGGGATTTGCTTTACACATTAGGCAATTGTGGGCAAATTGTCAATATGCTATACTGTTTTCGATTGGCAATAGAGACGGAAAGTGCTGAAGGAAGCATGAGAAAATGCAGTTAAAAATGAAAATACCAAATAAAATCATTGGACAAGGACTTGGATTTTACGATAAAATACATCCATAGTTTTTGCTGATCGCAATAGATTTGGCAGAGTGGTTTTATGGAGGGAGGAATTGAAAATGTTAAAAAGAGTGGCGGCATTGTTACTGGCAGGCATGGTGTCCTTTACCATGGCGGGATGCGGGGCATCGGATACTTCATCGGTTGACACGCAGACGACTTCCGATTCGGCGGAAGGTGCATCTGAGGAGACGGAGGACGGAGAAAGCAGCGACGCCAATGCAGTGTCAGATGTTTCCTTTGGCACTGCGGACAATACGCTGGCGGAGGATGAGGATGCGCTGGTGGCATCGTATGTGGACGCGTTTGAGCAGAAGGAATATACGGATGATGAGAGCGGGCTTACTGTCACATACAATCTGTTTTTGCCGGACGGATATGATGAGAAAAGCAGTTATCCGATGACTGTATTTATTGCGGATTCGAGCTGCGTGGGTGATGATGCGACGCGGTCATTAACCCAGGGACGGGGAGGTCTTGTCTGGGCATCTGACGCATGGCAGTCGGCTTATCCGGAGATTGTCCTGGTGCCGACATATCCGGAGACGATATTACAGGATCAGAACGGCTATACGACAACGGAATATGTTGAGCTGACTAAGCGTTTGATCGATGCCGTAGCAGACGAATATGCTGTCGATACCGATCGTATCTACGGGACCGGACAGTCGATGGGATGCATGACGACATTGATTCTGGCATCAGAATATCCGGATCTGTATGCAGGCTGCATGTTTGTGGACGGACAGTGGGATGTGAGCACGCTTTCCGGCTTGGAAGATCAGAAATTCGTCTATTTTGCGGCAGAGGATGACACACGCGCATTCACCGGCATGCAGGAAGTGATGCAGATGTTTGATGATGATGGCGTATCTTATGCCTATGAGCAGTGGGATGGTACATGGACGCCGGATGAGCTGACGATGGCGGCAGAAGAACTGTTTGCGAACGGCGAGCAGGCGAATTTTATTTCGTGGAAGACTGGAACCATTACCGCAGTTGAAATGGGCGGCGGCAACGGCGGCATGGGCGGAGGTCCCGGCGGTGATAAGACAGGCGGGCCGCGCGGAGACGCCCCCGAGGGAAGCGATGGCAGTATGAATGACGCCGGAAATGCTCCGAATGGCAATGGTGGCGGTATGGCTGACGGAAATGCCCCGGATGGCAACGGCGGCGGTATGCCAAAAGAAGGCGAAGGCAATGCTACCGAAGGCGGAGATGGTAACGGCGGCGAAGGCATGGGCAACAGCGGGAATTATCATATGGCATCGTTTGATTATGCCTACAACTGTATAGCAGTTATGGAATGGCTGATCGCGCAGACGAAGTGAATGCTGGAGAATGAATTATGCTGCTGACCACGATTTGCTATATCGAGCAGGATGGCAGGTATCTGATGCTTCTGCGGAACAAGAAAAAGCAGGATGTCAATGAAGGAAAATGGATTGGCGTCGGCGGAAAGTTTTTGGAAGGGGAAAGTCCGGAGGAATGCCTGCTGCGGGAGGTCGAAGAGGAGACGGGGCTGGTGCTGGATGAATTTAAGGCACGGGGCATCCTGACTTTCGCTTCCGAAGGCTGGGAGCAGGAGTATATCCATGTGTTTACGGCGACGAAATTTCACGGGACGCTTCGGGAATGCGATGAGGGTGAGCTGCGCTGGATTGACAAGGACAAAATACTGGATCTGAATCTGTGGGCCGGAGACCGGATCTTCCTGCCGCTTTTGATCGGGGATGAGCCGTATTTTTCACTGAAGCTGAGTTACCGCGGGGATGAGCTGGCGGAAAAGAAGCTGTATCGGTACGGTTCATTCATATTGACAAAATAAAAACAGCAATGTTGGAACTGTAAGGTCATATAAAAAGAAAGGGGAATGGAAAATGAAGCTTGGTATTTTGGGAACGGGATTTATCATTACGGATGCGCTGGATGCGATCAGCGAGGTGCCGGAGATTGAGAAAAAGGCGATTTTCGCGCGGCCGAACAGCAAGGCAAAGGGCGAGGAGTTTGCCGAAAAGTATGGGATCGAAAAGGTTTATACCGATTATGACGAGTTGCTTAAATCAGACGAGATCGATACCGTTTATGTCGGGCTGATCAACAGTGTGCACTATGAATACACGAAAAAGGCGCTTTTGGCGGGAAAGGATGTGATCCTTGAGAAGCCGTTTACAACGACGGTGGAGGAGACCAAAGAGCTGGCGCAGATCGCAAAGGAGGAAGGGAGGTTTTTGTTTGAGGCGATTACAAACCGGCACAGCAAGGTCTATGACAAGATAAAAGAAGAACTGCCGAAGATCGGCCGGATCCGTCTGGCAATGGGGAATTATTCCCAGTATTCGAGCCGTTACGAGCGCTACAAGAACAAGGATGTCGCGCCGGCATTTGATCCGGAGGCATTTGGCGGGGCGCTGAACGATCTTGGAATATACAATTTAAGCCTTACCGTATCGCTTTTGGGCGTGCCGAAGGATCTGCGTTATGATGCCAATATCGGCTTCAACGGCGTGGATGTATCCGGTGTCGTGACGCTGCGGTACGATGATTTTATCGTGACGCTTTCCGTAGCGAAGGATTCGGACAGCCCATGCTATTTCACGGTGCAGGGTGAAGACGGATACATCCGGATCCCGGGCAAGCCGAATGAGGCGGAACAGGTGGATATGATGATCGGGGGCAAATACGAGGAATATGTGCCGCAGCCGGATAAGAACCGGATGGTTCAGGAATTCCGCGATTTTGCCGCGATGCAGGCGCAGGATGACAAGGAACGGATGTATGCGGAGCTTGAAACGACGGTCAGGGTAATGGAAACGCTGATCGGAATTCGGAAGAATATGCACTGATGCAGGCGATGGCATTGCCAAAGTTCACAAATTTTTCACATGAAATCATACATGAGCGGCACGGTTTTCATTGCTACCGTGCCGTTTTTGTGCTACAATGCAGTTTGGTCTGTTTTTAGGCTGTGGACAGCAAATGGGAAACGGAAAGGCAAATGCAAGAAGATGGCAAGAGTAGCGGTTCTGACGGATTCAAACAGCGGGATCACGCAGGAAGAAGCAAAAAAACACGGCGTGTATGTCCTGCCGACACCGTTTTATATCAATGACCGGCTCTATTATGAGGGTATCGACCTGAACGGTGAGAAATTTTATAAATTGCAGGAATCCGGAGCCGAGATCAAGACCTCGATGCCGATTGTCGGAGAGGTGATCGACCGGTGGAATGAGCTGCTTGAGGATCACGATGAGATTGTCTATATTCCGCTGTCGAGCGGGCTTTCCGCTTCGTGCCAGACGGCGATCAGTCTGGCGGAGGAGGAGCCGTTCGCGGGACGGGTCTTTGTCGTCAACAACCAGCGGATTTCAGTGACGATGAAGCTGTCTGTCTATGAGGCAAAGCATCTGGCCAATGAGCGCAAGACGGGTGCCGAGATACGGGACTATCTTGAGCAGACGAAGTTTGACTCGACGATTTACATCATGGTCGATACGCTGGAATACTTAAAAAAAGGCGGGCGTATTACACCGGCAGCCGCGGCGATCGGGTCGCTTTTGCGCCTGAAGCCGGTGCTGCAGATACAGGGTGAGAAGCTGGATGCGTATGCCAAGGCGCGGACGGCAAAGCAGGCGCGGGAGATTATGCTGGATGCGATCCTTTCAGACCTGAATGACCGGTTTGGTGATCCGCAGGCAAAGGGATGCGTACTTTCTCTGGCATATACCAGGGATTTAGAGCAGGCAGAGGTGATGCGGGACATGGTTCAGGAGCGGTTCCCCGACAAAAAGATCTGTATTGATCCGCTGTCACTGGTTGTGGCGTGCCACACCGGACCGGGCGCGGTCGGGATCACTGCCACCAAGAGCCTGCTTGAAGAATTATAGGGAGGCAAAGACAATGGTAAAAGCTGTAGTGGGAGCCAACTGGGGCGACGAGGGAAAGGGCAAGATCACCGATATGCTTTCGGAACACGCTGACATTATCGTCCGTTTTCAGGGCGGTGCCAATGCGGGACACACGATCGTCAATGATTACGGGACTTTTGCCCTGCATACATTGCCATCGGGCGTATTCTACGGACATACGACGAGCGTGATCGGCAACGGCGTCGCGCTGAATATCCCCGTTCTGATCAATGAGATCGAATCGCTTAAAGCACAAGGCGTACCGGAGCCAAAGATACTGGTATCCGACCGTGCGCAGATCGTGATGCCGTATCACATCTTGTTTGACGAATACGAAGAGGAGCGGCTCGGGAAAGCATCGTTTGGCTCGACGAAGTCCGGTATCGCGCCGTTTTACTCGGATAAATACGCGAAGATCGGCTATCAGGTCAGTGAGCTGTTTGACAAGGAATTGCTGCGGGAAAAGGTAAGACGCACCTGCGAGCAGAAGAATGTGCTCTTAGAGCATCTGTACCACAAGCCGCTGATCGATGAAAAAGAGCTGTTTGAGACATTGCTTACATACCGTGACAAGATCCGCCCGTATGTCTGTGATGTATCGTCGTTCCTGTGGCAGGCGATCAAAGACGGAAAAGAGATACTGCTGGAAGGACAGCTTGGCACATTAAAGGATCCCGACCACGGCATTTATCCGATGGTGACATCTTCATCAACGCTGGCGGGCTATGGCGCGATCGGCGCGGGGATTCCGCCCTATGCGATCGAAAAGGTTGTGACCGTGGTCAAGGCGTATTCATCCGCAGTCGGTGCCGGGGCATTTGTCAGTGAGATCCTCGATGAGACTGAAGCGGAAGAGCTGCGGAAGCGCGGAGGCAATGCGGGAGAATACGGCGCGACGACCGGGCGTCCGCGGAGGATGGGCTGGTTTGACTGCGTAGCGACGCATTACGGCTGCCGTCTGCAGGGAACGACGGATGTGGCATTTACGGTGCTTGATGTATTGGGCTATCTCGATGAGATTCCGGTCTGTGTCGGTTACGAGGTGGACGGCAAGGTCATCAAGGACTTCCCGGTGACGCCGGTGCTGGAAAAGGCAAAGCCGGTGTTAAAGACACTTCCGGGCTGGAAGAGCGACATTTCCGGTATCCGTGAGTACGACAAGCTGCCGGAGAACTGCCGTAATTACATCGAATTCATCGAAAAAGAAATCGGATTTCCGATTACGATGGTTTCCAACGGACCGAAGCGGAGCGATATCATTTACCGATAGACGGAGACTTAAGCCGATAGATAGCAGCAGGATCGTTCATAAAGGGGACGGAGATTGCCGGATGTGCGGATGGGGGTTCGCATTTAAGGAGAGTCATTTTGGAAAAAGGGGGCTTTATGCCGGCGTTTGCGGGGTAAGCGGCGGCAGATGGACCTTCTTTTTTCATAAGGAAATGCAAAGGAGTAGCTTGTGGTAGAAGTCAAAGGTTTGACCAAGAAATATGACGGGCACACTGCCGTAAATGATATATCATTTACGCTATTGCCCGGCAAGATTTACGGGCTTTTGGGACCGAACGGTGCCGGTAAGTCCACGACAATGAATATGATGACCGGCTATATCGCGCCGAGCGGCGGTACGGTGGAGATCGACGGGCATGATATTTACAAAGAGGCAAAGGCAGCAAAAAGGCAGATTGGGTATCTGCCTGAGAATCCGCCGGTTTACCAGGATATGAGTGTACACGAATATCTGATGTTTGTCGCGGAGTTAAAGGGCGTTAAGAAGGAAGAACGCCTGCTGGCCGTGGAAAGCGTGATGGAGGATACGGGCGTATTGGATGTGGCAGACAAGCTGATCCGCACTCTGTCAAAAGGGTATAAGCAGCGTGTCGGTTTTGCGGCGGCGATCGTCAATGATCCGTCGGTCATCATTTTAGATGAGCCGACCGTCGGTCTCGATCCGAAGCAGATCATCGAATTCAGGGAACTGATCCGGCAGTTAGGCGAGGAGCATATCATCTTGCTGTCATCGCATATTCTGTCAGAAATTTCCGCGGTCTGCGACCATGTGTTCATTATCAACGGCGGCAGGCTGATCGTTGATGACGCAGTGGAGAATCTGGACAGCTATGCGGGCGGAGACATGCAGCTTTCAATCACGGTCAAGGGCGATGGTGAAGCGGCGGCGGAAGTGCTCCGGGGACTTGCCGGGATCAAGGAGGTGTCGGTCGAGGATTCGGAGGATGAACAGACAAAGCGGATCATCGTCAAGGCGGAAGCAACGGATGAGAATCTGACCGAGCAGGTGTCGCTTGCGCTGATGGAACAGCGGATCCCGATCCTGGGAATGCAGGAGCAGAAAGATTCGCTGGAGCAGATTTTCCTTGAAGTGACTGAAGAGGATAATGAATTGGCAGAGGATGCTGCCGGTGAAGCGATATCTGAAGATGAGGATGCGGAAGCGGATTCTTTAGAGGATGATTCAATGGATGAGACAAGTGCGGAAACAGAATCAATCGAAACAGAATCAACGGAAACGGTTTCCGAAAATCAGACAGTGTCTGTCGGGGAGATTGAAACGGATGATGAGAACGGAAAGGCGGGTGAGGAAGCATGATCGCGATTTGCAAGCGGGAATTTTCGGCGCTTTTCTATAATGTCATCGGCTGGCTGTTCGTCGGCGTGATGATTGCATTGTACGGACTGTATTTCTTCCTCTACAATATGGTCTACGGTCTGCCGACGATCGCGCAGACATTATCTGCCGTAAGCTTTATCTTTATGATCGCAGTGCCGATCTTAACGATGCGGATACTTTCCGAGGAACGGCGCAACCGCACGGATCAGCTGATCATGACGGCGCCGGTTTCGACCTGGCAGATCGTCCTGGGGAAATACCTGGCATTGGCAGCAGCATTTGCAATCCCGGTCTGCCTGATCGCTGTGACGCCGCTGATCCTTTCGATGTTCGGGGATGTGAAATATGTCTCCTGTTATGTGGCGTTGCTTGGATTTCTGCTGTACGGACTGATGACGCTTTCGCTCGGGCTGTTTATTTCGTCTCTGACAGAGAGCGTCGTGATTTCGGCGGTCGTTTCGTTCATTCTGCTGTTTTTGGGCTTTATGATGTCATCGATCACCGGGGCGGTCTTTTCGGATGGCGGGATTGTGGCAACGGTGCTGAATGCCTATGATTTTATCGGACCGATGGACAATCTGTTAGAAGGCAGCCTGAATCTGGTCAGCATTTTGTATTATGTTTCGCTGACATTTCTGTTTCTGTTTCTGACAGTGGAATCAATTGAGAAACGGCGGTGGAGCGTCAGTATCAAAAAGCTGTCCGGATCGGTCTTTTCGGTGGCGACGATCGCGGTCGTGATCGCTGCAGTGGTGGTCGTGAATGTTCTTGTTGCGCGAATGCCGAGTTCGGCGACATCGATTGATATTACGGAGCAGAAATATTATTCGATCACGAAAAAGACGAAGGATTTTCTGAAAGATTACGATGAAGATGTGACGATCTATGTCATCGGCACCAAAAGTGAAGTCAAGGACGCTGATGCCTACAGCGGGCAGATGCTTAAAAAATACAAAGAAGCAAACAAGCACATCAAAGTCAAATATGTGGATGTGGAAAAGAATCCGACCTTTACGGCAAAATATTCGGATGAAGGACTTGCGGTAGGAAGCATGGTTGTAGAGAGCGCCAAGCGGTACAAGGCGATCCCGGTTTCTGATATTTACGAGAGCGATTTTGACTATACGACTTACAGCCAGACGACGACCGGGTATGACGGTGAGGGGCAGGTTACGAGCGCGCTCGAATATGTCGCAACGGATGAACTGCCGGTGGTCTATGTGCTCGAAGGTCATGATGAAATGGGCATCGGCGGCATGTTTGCCGATGTGCTGGCCAAGGCGAATTATGAGACGCGGACATTGAATCTGCTCAAGGAAGATGCCGTGCCCGAGGATGCGGCGGCTCTGATCATCAATGGCGTGCAGACGGATTTTTCGGAAGACGATGAGGCAAAGGTGCTTGCCTATCTGCAAAAGGGCGGCAAGGTACTGACGGCAATGGATTTCCTGCAGGTTGGAAGTCTGACCAATTACAAGAAACTGCTGTCAGATTACGGTGTCGGGACAGTGGACGGCGTGGTTGCGGAACTGAATGAAAGCTATTACTACCAGAATCCGTTTTATTTGCTGCCGAATGTCGAAACGACGGACGCGACAGCAGGAGTGGAAGGGAAGGCATCGGTATTCAGCCCGTTCTCAGTCGGCCTGACGCACGGGCAGGAAGGTGAAGATTCTGCATTTACCTATACGGATCTGATGACAACCTCGAAAAAAGCGATTTCCAAGAGCGGCTATGGTTCGCCGGAGGAGATGGCAGAAGAGACATCGGTTGCGTCAGAGGTGAAAAAAGAAGCAGGAGACCCGGAAGGGCCGTTTGTCGTCGGGCTGCAGGTGGACGGCAAGGATGGCGGACAGCTGTTCGTGCTCGGATCGTCATATCTTTTGACCGATGCGTCGGATGCGATGGTGTCTTACCGCAACTCGCGTCTGTTTGAGGATATCTGTTCGGTGATGATCCCGGCGGATGAAGAGCAGGGCAGTGTCGTGATCCCGGTGAAAAAGTATGACGATACCCGTCTGACCGTCAATGCGCGGGCGGCAAACCTTTACGGACTGCTGTTTATCATCGCGGCTCCTCTGGGATGTCTGATCGCGGGAGTCGGAATCTGGCTGAAGCGCCGGAGAAGATAGGCATTGGTATTTGCCAATTTAGCAGTTGTTTGTTATAGTAGTAAATTATACGGTCACGCTGCAATGCGGATGGCCGGATCGTTTGACATTTATTCACGCGCAGGTATTGAGGGAAATAATCGCTTGTGATCATTTGACTTGCGTCGGAGCGGGCAGTTTCTGGCATTAGGAGGGATGTGGAAATGACTTTATTTGAGCAATGGAAGGATACGGCGTATGATACGCAGCGCCGGAACCGTCAGGAGATTGATGCGTTTTGGAAGGATTATTTTGAAAAAGAGAAAAATGTCTATGATTCGCTGTTGGACCATCCCGACGATGAGGTCAAAGGGACGGTTGCCGAGCTGGCTGACAAATACGGTCTGACGGTCGTGGAAATGGCCGGTTTTTTGGACGGCATCAATGACAGTCTGATCGAAAAGAATCCGTTGGAGACGATGGATGAAAATACGGTCGTATCGCTGAAGTTTGACAAGGAGCTTCTCTACCGGAACATGGTGGATGCCGATGCGGAGTGGCTGTTCGGTCTGTCACAGTGGGATGAGATTTTCGATGCCAAGACGAAAAAGGAACTGTATCTGGATCAGAAGAAGTCGCATACGGTGCATGTCGGCAAGAAAATCGGCCGCAATGATCCGTGTCCGTGCGGCAGCGGCAAGAAGTACAAGTTCTGCCACGGAAAGAAGGGGGCGGAGCCATTGCCTCTGGATCTGACCAAGATGGAGTGATCGCTTTATATTTATTGAAATAGCAAGAAAATACTCTCGGAGAAGCAGGCAGTTTTTGTATCGGTATTTGGGAAAGGAAAAGCTATGGATAAAGAAGAATACAAGAAGTATTATTCAGAGGTGTACCGCCATTCGCTGGCTCATATTTTAGCAAAGGCGGTTGTAGAGATTTTCGGTAAGGAAAATGTGCAGTATGCGATCGGTCCGCAGATTTCCGATGGATTTTATTATGACTTTCTGCTTCCGCGGAATCTGACGAACGACGATTTTGCAGCGATCGAAGACAAGATGCGTGAAATATTAAAACGCCGTGAGGACTGGACGGTTGAGGAGCTGTCAAAGGATGCGGCGCTTGCGCTGTTTGCGGGACAGAAGTTTAAGGAAGAGCTGATCAACGATCTGCCTGCAGATGAGAAGATCACGGTCTACCGCACCGGAGACGATTTTGTCGATCTCTGCCGCGGACCGCATATTTCCAATTCCCAGGAGCTGATGGGTGCCGCGTTCCAGATCAAATCGGTATCTGGCGCATATTGGCGGGGCGATGAAAAGCGTGACCAGCTGCAGCGGATTTATGTCTATGCGTTTGAGAACAAAAAGGACTTAAAGGCACATCTGCAGTTCGTGCGTGAGGCGATGGAGCGTGACCACAAAAAGCTCGGACCGCAGCTGGAGCTGTTTATGTTTGACGAGTCGGCACCGGGCATGCCATACTGGCTGCCGCGAGGGTGGAAGCTGTACAATGCGCTGTTGGAGTATTGGCGGTCGATCCATGAGGAGCACGGGTATCAGGAGATTTCCGCACCGGTCATCAACAACCGGCATCTGTGGAAGACCTCGGGACACTGGGAGCACTATGTGGACAATATGTTTATCATCCCGGGGCATGACGAGGAAGGCAATATGGACATTGAGACGGCGGATACCTATGCGGCAAAGCCGATGAACTGCCCGAATGCGATCAATGTCTACCGCAATGCCCTGCGTTCATACCGCGAATTGCCGTTCCGCATTTCGCAGGTGGATGTGATCCATCGGAAGGAAAAGTCGGGTGAGCTGAACGGGCTGTTCCGCGTGCAGGCATTCCGTCAGGATGACGCGCATATTTTTGTAACGGAGGATCAGATTTCCTCTGAGATCAAGGATATTATGGATGTGGCAACCGAAATCTACGGGACGCTGGGGCTTACCTACAAGGCGGAGCTTTCGACCAGACCGGATGATTTTATGGGCGACATCGAGGTCTGGAACCAGGCGGAGGATGCGTTAAAGAAGATTCTGGATGAGCAGTACGGCGCAGGCAATTATGAGATCAACGAGGGCGACGGTGCATTTTACGGACCGAAGATCGACCTTTCGATGCGTGATGCGCTTGGGCGCGAGTGGCAGATGGGTACGATCCAGCTTGACTTCCAGCTGCCGCTGAATTTTGACTTAAAGTATGTGGCAGACGACAGCTCCTACAAGCGTCCGGTGATGATCCACCGCGCGATCTTCGGGTCATTTGAGCGGTTTATCGGCATCCTGACCGAGAATTTCAAAGGGCTGTTCCCGTTCTGGATGTGCCCGTACCAGGTCGGCATCGTACCGATCCTGCCGGAGCACAATGACTATGCGAAAGAGGTGCTGCAGACGCTCCGTTCCGTGGGGATCCGCGCGGAGGCGGATTACGCATACCGCAATATGAAGGAGAAGATCAAGGGCTTCCACGCGATGAAGGATCCGTACATTGTGATCGTCGGGGACAAGGAGATCGCAGACCGTACCGTATCCGTGACGATCCGCGGCAACAAAAAGATGAACGGCGTGCCGCTTAATAAGTTTGTCGACATCTGCAGGAAGATGAATCTCGAGCATTCACTGGAGCTGATCGATTCGGCGGAGTAGGGGGAAAAAACCCGGAAACGAAATATTGACACAATCAGCATCATCAAAGGTCGTCGCGCCGTCGGCGGCAAGTCCGGCCACCGCAAATGCCATCGCGATGCGGTGGTCTTTTGCTGTACGGATATTTGTGCCGTGAAGCGGTCTGCCGCCGCGGATGACCATGCCGTCTTCGGTCGGCGTGATATCACAGCCCATAGCCTTAAGGTTGTCAGTGATCAGCGCAATGCGGTCAGATTCCTTGACGCGCAGTTCGCCGGCGTCTTTGATGACCGTTTCGCCATCGGCATAGGCCGCCAAAACAGCAATGACAGGCAGTTCGTCGATCAGGCGGGGGATTAAGTCTCCGCCGACTGTCACGCCGTGGAGTGAGGACGAACGCACAATGAGATCCGCGACTTTTTCGCCGGAGACGACGCGCGCATTTTCCAATGTGACATCCGCCCCCATGTCTGCCAGGACGGTCAAGATGCCGGCGCGGGTCGGGTTGGTGTTGACATTTTTGATCACAAGCTCACTGTCCGCAACGAGTGCGCCCGCGGCAAGAAAATATGCGGCAGATGAGATGTCTCCCGGAATTTGGATGTGCTGACCCAAAAGTGTCGGATGGGGTAAAATTACAGTTGAAGTGCCTTCCGTAGTAAGATCGGCGCCAAAAGCACGCAGCATCAGCTCCGTGTGGTTGCGGGAGAGGGCGGGTTCGATCACTTGTGTCTCGCTGTCGGCATATAATCCGGCGAGCAGGATGCATGACTTGACCTGAGCCGAAGCAACCGGTGTATGGCAGGTAATGCCGTGCAGCCGGCTTCCTGTGATATGAAGCGGCGCACAGCCGTCGTTCCGTTCGGAAGAAATCCCGGCGCCCATTTCCGTCAGCGGATCCATGATGCGTTTCATCGGGCGTTTTTGAATCGAAGCGTCACCGGTCAGAACGCAGGAAAAATCCTGCGCGGACAAGATGCCTGAGATCAGACGCATGGTGGTTCCGCTGTTGCCGACATCGAGGATGCCGTCAGGGGCTTGCAATCCGTGTAAGCCTTTTCCGTGGACGGTAATATGGGTTCCGGTCTGTTCGATATCGATGCCGAGTGCGCGAAAGCAGGCAATCGTCGAGCGGCAGTCCGCGCCGTCTAAGAATCCATCAAGCTCCGTCGTTCCTTCGGCTATTGCGCCAAACATAATCCCGCGGTGGGAGATGGATTTGTCGCCGGGGACGGATATTTCTCCGCGCAGACGATGGACGGGGTCGATATTTACTTTAAGCATAGCTAATTCCTCCGGTGGATCTTATAGCCGTGGTCGGTCAGAATCTGCATTGCCTGATCTTTGTCCGCTTCGTTGTAGACATCAATGTGGAGCACGCCCTCTTCGAATTCACGGTTGTGGACGATGCCGATATTTTTGAGACTGATGCCTGCGGTCGCGAGCAGAGTCGCCACGATTGCAATTTGTCCGGTTTCGTCAGCAAGGTCGAGGTAGAAGTCGTTAGCCCTGGGCAGCAGACCGTTTCCACGGATCGGAAGGGAATCACGGTAATCCTTTGCCCCTGAAAAGAACGACAGAAGCTCTTCCTCGTCGCCAACAGAGACCATTTCTTCTGCCTTGTGCAGTGCCTCTTCATACAATTGGATCAGGTGCAGAAGCTCGTCGCGGTTCTCCATGCAGATATTCTGCCACATCACCGGCGAAGAGGAAGATATCCGCGTGATATCCTTAAAACCGCCTGCCGCGATCGTGCGCATAATGCCATCCGGCGTATCGTTGTCCCGGATGAGACGCACCAGCGTCGCCGAAATGATATGCGGCAGATGGCTGATCGCCGCTGTTGCGTGGTCATGCAGCGTCGGTGTCGCTTCGATGGCAAGGGATCCGATTGAAGAGATGAACACTTTGAACTTGTTGAAACGGACCTCGTCAATTTCGGGATTTCTGGTCAAAATGTAGTAGGCGTTTTCCAATAGCTGGGCAGAAGAAAAGGCAAAGCCGTCTTTCTCTGAACCGGTCATCGGATGTCCGCCGATGAACTGTGCCGAGAGTCCAAGCTCATCAGCAGCTTTTTGAATCTCGCCCTTGACGCTGCCGACATCGGTCAGCAGGCAGTTTTCGTCTAAAAGCGGAGCGAGCCTGCGCAGGTAGTCGATGTTGCACCGGACAGGAGAGCACAGGAAGACGATGTCCATATGGGCAAATTCTTCCAATGGCAGAAAATCGTCGTTTTCGATCACGCCCTCGTCATGGGCGGCAGCCAGCGTCGTCTGCCTGGAAGCGTGCCCATAGAGGCGTATTTCAGGATAATACTTTTGGATCGCTTTTGCGATGCTGCCGCCAATTAAGCCCAATCCGATAAAGCCGATTTTATTAATGAATCCGTTTCGTTTGTCATTGCTCATTGTTTTGCCTTTTTTCATGCTGTTGTGCCGTCTTGTTTCCGAAAATATTTCATGAATGGATTCAGCCTAATTTCCGGTGGCCGAGTTCGATGTACGGAGCCAGGTCCCGCATCGTTTCGTCAAACTGCTCGAAGGTTAAGGACTGCGGACCGTCGGAAAGCGCATGCTCCGGATCATTGTGTACTTCGATCATCAGGCCATCCGCGCCTGCTGCGACTGCCGCCTTTGCAAGCGGGCTGACATAGCCGCGCACGCCGGTCGCATGGGAAGGATCGACAATGACCGGCAGATGTGTCCGTTCTTTTAATACGAGAACGGCAGACAGATCAAGCGTATTGCGCGTTGCCGTCTCGAAGGTACGGATACCGCGCTCGCAAAGCGCGATGTGCGGATTGCCCTCGGACATGATGTATTCAGCGGCGTTCAGCCATTCATCGATCGTTGCGCTCATGCCGCGCTTGAGCAGTACGGGAAGAGTGGACTTGCCGACCTCTTTTAACAGCTCGAAATTCTGCATATTGCGGGCGCCGATCTGCAGCATATCGACATATTTGACAGCAGATTCGATGGCGTGGGCGCTGGTCACCTCACAGATGGTCGCCAGCCCGGTCTCGTCGGATGCCGCCTTTAAATATTTCAAACCCTCTTCCTCCAAGCCCTGGAAAGAATAGGGGGAGGTACGCGGCTTATAAGCGCCGCCCCGCAGGATGGTCGCGCCGGATTTCTTGACAGCGCAGGCAATCGTCAGCATCTGTTCCTCAGACTCGACGGCGCACGGACCGGCCATCACGGTCATCGTGTCCGGACCGATCGTCGTGTGCTTGACAGCAAAGCCGCTCGGCTCGGGATGGAATTTTTTATTGGCGAGCTTGTAGCTTTCCGTGACAGAAAGCACGCGTTCAATGTAAGGCGAGGCTTTGAGCCGGTCGATATCGAGACGGGATTTGTCACCGACGACGCCGACGATCGTCACCTCTGTTCCTTTGGATACATGGGTCTGCAAGCCTTCTTTTTCGATATTGGCAACAACAGCGGAGATGCCGCTTTCTTTTGTGCCGGGTTTTAAAACTAAAATCATCTGCCTTTCTCCTTTACCGTGCTAAATTATCTATATGATTTTAGCCATTTTTGGCGTTCTTGTAAAGAATCGTCAGGAGAATATGGACAAACTGCACAAAAGACATTGCTTTTCCGTCTCGGTTATTGTATATTTGTTAGTGGTTTTTAAATTTATAGCGGGAGGAAATGACATATGAAAGTTTACACAACCGACAAAATCCGCAATGTAGCCCTGTTCGGACATTCCGGCTGCGGCAAGACATCCCTTGTGGAAGCCATGGCATACCTGGCAGGGATGACGAAGCGTCCGGGCAAGCCGGCAGAGGGCAATACGATCAGTGATTTTGACAAGCAGGAGCAGGCGCGCGAGATTTCGATCAATACGAGCGTGATCCCGATCATCTGGGACGACTGCAAGGTCAATATTTTGGATACGCCGGGTTCTCTTGATTTCGTAGGCGAGGTAGAGGAAGCGGCTTCTGCCGCGGATGCCGCGATCATCGTCGTCTCTGGCAAGAACGGCGTGGAAAGCGGTACGCGCCGCGCGTGGAAGATCTGTGAAAAATACCATCTGCCGCGCATGGTCTTCGTGACCGAGATGGACATTGACGACGCATCCTTCCGTCAGGTCGTCGAGGATCTGCAGGAGCTGTACGGCAAAAAGATCGCGCCGTTCCATCTGCCGATCCGCAAGGACGGACAGTTTGTCGGTTATGTCAATGTGATCCAGCAGCGCGCCAAGGCGTGGAAGGACGACGGAACCGTTGAGCCGTGTGACATACCGGATTACTCCAGGGAGAATCTGGATATCTGCCGCGAGGCACTGATGGAATCCGTGGCGGAGACAAGTGAGGAATTCATGGACCGCTACTTTGGCGGGGAGGAGTTTTCTGAGGATGAGATCCGCCAGACGCTTCGCGCGAATGTGGCAGAGGGCTCGATCGTGCCGGTGATGATGGGCTCAAATACGCTCTGCAGGGGCATGTTTACGATGATGGTCGATGTGATCAAGTATCTGCCGTCGCCGGAGAACCGCGGCTGCACGGGCATCGATGCGAAATCCAATGAGACCTTTGAGGCGAATTTCGATTTCTCCAAGCCGAAGTCGGCGTATGTGTTCAAGACGATCGTGGATCCGTTTGTAGGAAAGTACTCTTTGATCAAGGTCAATTCCGGCGTATTAAAGACAGATGATGTGCTTTTCAACCAGCACAAGGATTCCGAGGAAAAGATTGGCAAGCTTTACATTCTGACCGGTTCCAAGGCAGAAGAGGTCAAGGAGCTGCATGCCGGGGATATCGGTGCGCTGTCCAAGTTGAATAAAGTGGCAACTACAGATTCGCTGTCGACAAAGGCGCATCCGATCCTCTATATCCGCGCGAGCATTCCGACACCGTACACATATATGCGTTACAGCGTGGCAAAGAAAGGCGACGAGGACAAGGCGGCTACGGCGCTTTCCAGACTGGCACAGGAAGATCTGACGATCCGAATCGAAAACGACAGCGCCAACCACCAGACCTTGCTTTACGGCATTTCCGAGCAGCACCTGGATGTCGTCAAGGCAAAGCTGATGGACAAATACAAAGTGGAGATCAATCTTGAAGAGCCGCGGATCGCATATAAGGAAACGATTTTAGGCAAGACCGATGTGGAGTACAAATACAAAAAGCAGTCGGGCGGACATGGTCAGTACGGTCATGTCAAGATGCACTTATCGCCGTCCGGAGACCAGGATGAAGCGTTTGTTTTCTCCGAGTCGGTCGTAGGCGGATCGGTACCGAAGAATTACTTCCCTGCCGTTGAAAAGGGTATCGCCGAGGCAGTGCTGTCGGGACCGTTGGCGGCGTATCCGGTCGTCGGCATTGCGGCGGATCTGTTTGACGGTTCCTATCATCCGGTGGATTCGTCCGAGCAGGCATTCAAGACCGCATCCCGCATGGCGATCAAGAAGGGCGTGATGGAAGCGAATCCGATCCTTTTAGAGCCGATCGCGTCGCTGAAGGTCGAGGTGCCGGATGCCAATACCGGTGATGTGATGGGCGACCTCAACAAACGCCGTGCCCGTGTGATGGGTCTGAACCCGAATGATGACGGCAACCAGGTGATCGAGGCGGAGGTTCCGTTCAAGGAGCTGTACGGTTATGGGACAACGTTGCGTTCGCTGACAGGCGGCAACGGGGATTATTCCTATGAATTCCTGAAATACCAGCAGGCGCCGCATGAGGTGCAGGAAGCCGAAGTCGAGGCACGCAAGGACCTGATCGGACGCGATGAAGTGTAGGCCGGAATTGATGTAAAAAATGATTAGAAACAGCGGTTCGGAAAGGATATATTTTTTGAGCCGCTGTTTTTATGTTGTCAAGAAAAAGCGGTAGTGCAAATGTGCAGAATTTTATGAAAGGGTATTGTATGATTTAGACAAACACAATCGGAATGATGAGGAATTGTTGACAAGGGATATACAAATCAGGATAATCATAGATATGTATTAAGAACAATCTATTGCGGAGCAACCAGATTAGAAAATTTTATTTAAGGGAGGGGGGATCATAATAATGGGAAGCAGTCCTTTTATCCTTCAAATGAAAGGGATTACAAAGGAATTTCCGGGTGTGCGCGCGCTTGACAATGTCACGCTGGAAGTACACACGGATTCCATTCACGCAATCTGCGGCGAAAACGGGGCAGGCAAATCGACTCTGATGAAGGTTCTTTCCGGCGTATATCCTTACGGGACATACGAAGGGCAGATTTTCTTTATGGGGGAGGAGATGCGTTTCCGGAACATCAAGGAGTCCGAACATGCCGGCATCGCCATCATCCACCAGGAGCTGACCATGATTCCGGAGCTGTCCATTACTGAAAATATTTTCATGGGCAACGAGATCACAAAAAATGGTCTGATCGACTGGGATACCCAAAAGCAGAAGACAGTTGAGATTCTTAAAAAGGTAGGTCTGAACATTTCGCCGGACACGCTGATCAAGCATATGGGCGTAGGACAGCAGCAGCTCGTGGAGATTGCCAAGGCTCTTTCCAAGAATGTCAAGCTGCTGATCTTAGATGAGCCGACATCGGCGCTGAATGAGGATGACTCGGAGAATCTTTTGCAGCTGATGCTCGGACTGAAGAAGAACGGCATTACCTGTATCATGATTTCCCACAAGCTCAA
The DNA here is from genome assembly GCA_017470735.1 of Lachnospiraceae bacterium. Taxonomy (GTDB): domain Bacteria; phylum Bacillota; class Clostridia; order Lachnospirales; family Lachnospiraceae; genus RGIG4930. The sequence goes on from JAFUYB010000065.1 coordinate 37,842, forward strand.
TGAGATCGCCGAGGTGTCGGACGCGGTGACGGTTATCCGTGACGGGCAGACGGTGGAGAGCTACGAAGTGGAAGCCGGACATGTCGATGAGGACAAGATCATCCGTTCGATGGTCGGCCGTTCGATCGAGAACCGCTATCCGGAGCATGAGTCCCATCCGGGCGACATTATTTTTGAGGTAAAAGATTGGTGCGTGGAGGACCCGGAGGTGCCGGGCAGACTGGTCTGCAAGAATTCTTCCTTCAATGTACGCGCGGGCGAGATCGTCGGGTTTGCCGGACTGATGGGCGCGGGGCGGACGGAGCTGATGCGTTCGCTGTTCGGAAGGAATTACGGCATTTACAAGAGCGGTACGATCACGATCAAAGGAAAGACGGTCGAGCTGCATTCTGTGGAGGACGCGATCGAGAATGGCATCGCTTATGTGCCGGAGGATCGGAAGAATCTGGGACTGAATCTTTTGGATTCGATCCGCAAGACCATCGTTTCCGCGGACTTGAAAAAGATTTTGACCGGATGGCTGCTTGACGCGGACAAGGAGCTTGCCGCTGCGGAGGAGTACCGGAAGGCTCTGCGCATCAAGACGAGCAGCGTGGATGTGGGAGTGACAACCCTTTCGGGCGGGAATCAGCAGAAAGTAGTCCTTTCCAAGTGGATGTTCACGGAACCGGATGTGTTGATTTTGGATGAGCCGACGCGAGGCATTGATGTCGGCGCGAAATACGAGATTTACAAGCTGATCCATGAGCTGGCGGAACAAGGGAAAGCAGTCATTATGGTATCCTCCGAGCTGCCGGAGCTTTTAGGCGTGGTAGACCGGATATATACCATATTTGAAGGTACCATCACGGGAGAGCTTCCTGCGAGCGAAGCGGATCAGGAATCATTGATGAAACGAATGACAGTGACTTCGCAGTCATAATCCACTTATAAAGAAAGGACGAAGGATCATGAAACAAATAAAACAGGTATTGGGCGGAGACCTGCGCCAATACACGATGGTTTTGGCACTTGCCGTATTGATTATCTTCTTCAATGTTATATCTGACGGAAGAATGCTCACCTCGTCGAATTTCCAGAATCTGCTGTCGGGCAATGCTTATGTCCTGATTCTGGCGCTGGGAATGCTGATGGTCATTGTCATTGGACAGATCGATCTGTCGGTCGGTTCGGTTGCGGGCTTTTCGGCGATGGCGATGTGTATTCTGGCACAGAAGTATGAGCTGCCCTGGTTTATCGGCGTGCTGATCGCGATCGCAATCGGACTGGCGATCGGCGCATGGCACGGATTTTTCCTCGCAAAGCTCGGGATTCCCGGATTCATCACCACATTGGGCGGTATGCTGATGTTCCGCGGCGGCGTGATCTGGATTTCCAAGTCGATTTCCGTACCGGCTCCCGAGGAGCTGCGTTTCTTCGGTTCGGGCTATCTTCCTGAGTGGGGACCGACCTTTACGGGCATGAACAATTCGACACTGCTTTTGGGTATCATCGCAATCGTGTGGTACATCTATACAGAACTGAAGCGCTACAAGAGCGAGGCAAGCATTGGCGGCGACAGTGCCACGCCTCTGTGGGCGGTAGTCACAAGAGTGGTGTTGGTAAGTCTGCTTCTTGCTTACTTTACATGGCTGTTCGGATCCGGCCGTGAGGGTACATCGTTCCCGGTTCCGGGACTGATCTTACTGATACTGATCTTTATTTACCATACGATTACACAGAAGACGACATTCGGACGCCATGTGTACGCGGTCGGCGGCAATAAAAACGCTGCTGCGCTGTCCGGTGTCAATGTCAGCAGGACTTATTTCCTGACGATGATGAATATGTCCCTGCTGTCCGCAATCGCGGGCGTGCTGTTTGTCGGCCGTTCGACAGCGGCAGGTCCGGCAGACGGTACCTCATGGGAGATGGACGCGATCGCTTCTGTATTTATCGGCGGAGCGGCAGTATCGGGCGGTGTCGGAACGATTCTCGCCACCGTCGTCGGTGGTCTGGTCATGGCAGTGTTGAACAACGGCCTGATGCTGATGGGCGTCGGCGCGGACAAGACACAGGTGATCAAGGGTCTGGTACTTTTGGCAGCAGTTGCTGTCGATGTGTATAATAAGAATTCCGGACGCTCTTCCATTATCGGAAAGCTCTTCCCCAGCAAGGAAAGCACCGAGAAAAAGGAAGGCTGAAGGTTCTTATAGAAAACTATCAACATTTTAAGGAGGGATTAGTTATGCGCAAGAAGGTTTTGGCAATGCTTCTTACTGCGGCGATGTCAGTGACAATGCTGTCCGCCTGCGGAGGAGGAAGAGAGGGATCATCCACGAGTGATTCTTCGGATGCGAGCACAGAGGAGACGGCTGATGCCGGTGAGGACAGCGGCGACGCTGCCGAGGAGACCTCATCAGAAGGCTTTGAGGCAGATGCGACGATCGGTATCGCACTTCCCTGGCTCGGCACACAGAACTGGGCAGAGGCTCAGGATATGTTCAAGGAGCAGCTGGAGGCAGAAGGCTTCTCGGCAATCGTTCAGGCAGCTGACCAGAAGGTTGCAACGCAGCAGCAGCAGATCGAGTCTATGATCGAGAACGGCGCGAAGGTTATCGTCGTTGGACCGGTTGACGGTTCTCAGCTTGGTACCGTATTGGAGAAGGCAAAGGATGCAGGCGTTTATGTACTCGGTTATGACCGCCTGATCGAGAACACCACAGGTGTTGACGGCGTGGTACAGTTCGGTTCTGTTAAGACAGGTGAGCTTCAGGGACAGGCACTGTTGGACGGTCTGAAGGAAAAGAAGGGTGACGGTCCTTACAACATCGAGCTGTTTGGCGGCGGCCCTGCTGACCCGAATGCTCCGAATTTCTTCACAGGCGCTATGTCCGTACTGCAGCCTGAGATCGATGCAGGCAACCTCGTTGTCGTATCCGGTCAGACAGACTTCACGCAGTGCGCGACTGAGGACTGGGACAACAAGAAGGCACAGCAGCGTATGGACTCTCTGCTTTCCGGTAACTACAGCGACAAGGAAATCGACGGCGTTCTTTCCCCGAACGATGGTATCGCGCGCGCGATCCTGACAGCTTGCGAGGACGCAGGCCAGCCGGTACCGGTTGTTACAGGTCTTGACGCTGAGGACGAGTCCGTTAAGCTGGTATGGGAAGGCACGCAGTATTGTACGGTTGCAAAGCCGACCAAGGATCTGGTTGCAAAGACAGTTGAGATCATCAAGTCCCTGCAGGCAGGCGACGGTATGCCGCCGACAGATGTGACTGCAAACAATGGCAAGGTGGATGTAGCAATCTATGAGCTGGATCCGACTGTCGTGACCCAGGAGAATGCAAAGGAAGTCTTTGCTGATGATGAGGCAAGAATGGAGCTGCTGCAGTAAGTGTTCCTTTTCTTGACAAAATAGTTGGCTATAGATACAATAATTCGGGTACATTTTGTACCCGAATTATTTGTTTCCTCATAGGAAAGTGCTTTGCATTTCCTTATGAGGAAACAAACGCTCCGCGGGATGCGACGCGCGCAGATAGGAAGATATTTGCTTCGCAAATCTGCGCTTGCGCAGGGAATTCCGCGAGCGGAATTCTATTTTATGTTTTAGGAGGAAAAAGATGGCAGCACCGTACAACCATAGAGAGGTCGAAGAAAAATGGCGGAAGATCTGGGAAGAAAAGCCGGTCAATGTCGATGACGGGAAAAAGCAGAAATATTATTGTCTGGATATGTTTCCGTATCCGTCCGGTAATGGCCTGCATGTCGGACATTGGCGGGGGTATGTGATTTCAGATGTCTGGAGCCGCTATAAGCTGATGCAGGATTATTTCATTATCCATCCGATGGGATGGGATGCGTTCGGGCTGCCCGCGGAAAATTACGCAATCAAAAACGGCGTACACCCGGCGATCTCCACAGAGGAAAATGTCAACAACATCCGCAAGCAGATCAAGCAGATCGCTGCGATCTATGATTGGGATATGGAGGTCAATACGACCGATCCCAATTATTACAAGTGGACGCAGTGGATCTTTGTGCAGATGTTCAAGAAAGGTCTCGCTTACCAAAAGGAGATGCCGATCAACTGGTGTCCGTCCTGCAAGACGGGGCTTGCCAATGAAGAGGTTGTCAACGGCAAATGCGAGCGCTGCGGCGCGGATGTGACCAAGAAAAATTTAAAGCAGTGGATGCTCAAGATCACCGCATATGCAGACCGTCTGCTGTCGGATCTGGATACGCTCGATTGGCCGGAAAAGGTCAAAAAGATGCAGACCGAATGGATCGGCAAGAGCTACGGCGCGGAGGTGGATTTCGCGATCGACGGACGCAAGGAGAAGCTTACGGTCTACACAACACGGCCGGACACGCTGTACGGCGCGACCTTTATGGTGCTGGCGCCGGAGCACGAGCTGGCGGCATCTTTAGCGAGTGATGAGCAGAAAGCGGCAGTTGAGGATTATATTTACCAGACATCCTTAAAGTCATCGGTGGACCGCTTGCAGAACAAAGAAAAGACCGGCGTGTTTACCGGCTCATATGCGATCAACCCGATGAACGGCAAGCAGATTCCGATCTGGCTGTCCGACTATGTATTGGCGGATTACGGTACGGGCGCGATCATGTGCGTGCCTGCTCATGACGACCGTGACTTCGAGTTTGCGACGAAATTTGACATACCGATCGTTCAGGTCATCGCGAAGGATGGAAAAGAAATCGAGCATATGACTGAAGCCTATACTGACGCAAGCGGCACGATGATCAATTCAGGAGACTGGAACGGACGGGAATCCGCCGAGCTGAAATTAGAAGCGCCCGCGATCATCGAGGAGATGGGCGTCGGGAAAAAGACCGTCAACTACAAGCTGCGTGACTGGGTCTTTTCAAGACAGCGCTACTGGGGAGAGCCGATCCCGATCGTACACTGTCCGGACTGCGGCCCGGTGGCTGTGCCGGAGGATCAGCTGCCTCTGACACTGCCCGAGGTGGAAAATTACGAGCCGACCGGTACTGGGGAGTCCCCGCTGGCGGCAATGACGGACTGGGTCAACACGACCTGCCCGTGCTGTGGCAAGCCTGCAAAGCGTGAGACGAATACGATGCCCCAGTGGGCGGGGTCATCGTGGTATTTCCTGCGCTATGTGGACAATAAAAATGACAAGGAGCTGGTATCAAAGGAAAAGGCGGATAAGTACCTGCCGGTGGATATGTACATCGGCGGTGTCGAGCACGCGGTGCTGCATCTTCTGTACGCGCGGTTCTGGACGAAGTTCCTCTATGATATCGGCGTGGTTTCCTTTGAGGAGCCGTTTACCAAGCTGTTCAACCAGGGAATGATCACCGGCAAGAACGGCATCAAGATGTCAAAGTCCAAGGGCAATGTCATTTCGCCTGACGATCTGGTGCGGGATTACGGTTGTGACTCGCTGCGTCTGTATGAGCTGTTTGTCGGACCGCCTGAGCTGGATTCGGAATGGGACGACCGGGGGATTGACGGCGTATACCGCTTCATCACCAAGCTGTGGAAGCTGGTGATGGACCACAAGGATGACGGTGCGGATCAGTCGCCTGCTGTCGTAAAGGAGAGGAACCGTCTGGTCTACGACATTACGACGCGGCTTGAGAATTTCAGTCTGAATACAGTCGTTTCGGGATTTATGGAGCATCTTAACAACCTGTCGGCGATGGCAAAGGACAAGGCGGTGGATACCGAAACGATGAAGGTATTCGTACAGCTTCTGGCACCGTTTGCGCCTCACATCAGCGAGGAACTGTACCATGTTCTCGGAAATGAGGAGAGCGTCTTTGCGGGAGGCTGGCCGGCTTATGATGAGAAACTGATGGAGGATGATACGATTGAGATTGCCGTGCAGGTCAACGGTAAGCTGCGCGCGACGATCAATATCGCAAAGGATGCCACTAAGGAGGCGGCGCTCGCCGATGCGAAGGAAGCTTTGGGGGCAAAGCTGTCCGGGAATGTGGTCAAGGAGATTTATGTACCTGGGAAGATTGTGAATTTTGTTGTAAAGTAAGGACAAGAAAAATGAGTAAAATTGAGATGAAAACCCCGCTCGTTGAAATGGATGGGGATGAGATGACGCGGATCCTGTGGCAGATGATCAAGGATGATCTGATCCTGCCGTTTGTGGATTTAAAGACCGAGTATTACGACCTCGGGCTAAAGAAGCGGAATGAGACCGATGATCAGGTGACGATCGACGCGTCGGAGGCGACGAAGAAGTACGGCGTGGCAGTCAAGTGCGCGACGATCACGCCGAACGCGGCGCGGGTGGAAGAGTACGGTCTGAAAGAAATGTGGAAAAGTCCGAATGGGACGATCCGCGCGATTTTGGATGGTACGGTATTCCGTGCCCCGATCATTGTCAAAGGCATCGATCCGTGTGTGCGCAACTGGAAGAAGCCGATCACGATCGCGCGTCACGCATACGGCGATGTGTACAAAGCATCCGAGATGAAGATTCCCGAAGCGGGAAAGGTGGAGCTGGTCTATACGAAGGCGGACGGCAGTGAGGAGCGCATGCTCGTTCATGAGTTTGACGGAGCCGGTGTCGTGCAGGGGCAGCACAATCTGTCGGCGTCGATCGAGAGCTTTGCGAGAAGCTGTTTCAATTTCGCGCTGGATCAGAAGCAGGATCTGTGGTTTGCGACAAAGGATACGATTTCCAAGCAGTACGACCACACCTTTAAGGATATCTTTCAGGAGATTTTCGATGCGGAGTACAAGGAGCGTTTTGACGAGGCAGGGATTACCTATTTCTACACGCTGATCGACGACGCGGTGGCGCGGGTGATGAAATCCGAAGGCGGATTCATCTGGGCTTGCAAGAACTACGACGGCGATGTGATGAGCGATATGCTGTCATCCGCGTTCGGATCGCTTGCCATGATGACATCCGTGCTGGTATCGCCGCAGGGATATTACGAATACGAGGCGGCGCACGGTACGGTGCAGCGGCATTATTACAAGCATTTAAACGGCGAAGAGACATCGACCAATTCCGTAGCGACGATTTTTGCCTGGACGGGTGCGCTCAGAAAGCGGGGCGAATTGGACGGTCTGCCGGAGCTTGCGGCATTTGCGGACAAGCTCGAAGCGGCGTGCATCGCAACGATCGAGGAAGGTGAGATGACGGGAGATCTGGCACTCATTACTTCTTTGCCGAATCCGACCAGGCTGTCGAGCGGGGAGTTTATCAAGGCGATCCGCAGGAGATTAGAGGAAAGACTGTAAATACAAAAAAGTGTGTGACGCGGATCGTTGTGTCCGCGGATGATATGTAGGGAGGCGCTGTTTTGGGTACCGTCCTTTCGGTGCAGAACCTGAAAAAAGAATATGGAGAGCGGGTGCTGTTTTCGGATATCTCGTTTGAAGTGTCGGACAGTGAGAGGCTTGCCATCGTCGGACCGAATGGCTGCGGGAAATCGACGCTTTTAAATATCGTGGCAGGCGAGGCGGATGCGACTGACGGCATGGCGCTGCTGGGCAAGGAATGTTCGCTGGGATATCTGGCGCAGTATCAGGAGGAAGAGCCTGATTTTGCCAATATCCACGAATATGTGCTTTCGGTGCGGCAGGACATTTTGGACATGGAGGCGAGACTTGCCGAACTGGAAGGACAGATGGACGCGCAGGGTGAAGCCCTGGAGCGGATCATGGAGGAGTACCACACTTTATCGCACACCTATGACGCGGCGGGAGGGACTTCCTACCGCAGTGAGGCCGTCGGCGTCTTAAAAGGTCTGGGCTTTTTGGACGGCGACCTGACAAAGTCGATGCATGAGCTTTCGGGCGGGCAGAAAACCCGTGTCAATCTGGCGCGGCTGCTGTTGAAAAAGCCCGATGTACTGCTGTTGGATGAGCCGGTCAATCATTTAGACATGGCATCCATTGAGTGGCTGGAGGGCTTTTTGGCGAACTACAGACATGCAGTCATCGTCGTGGCGCATGACCGGTATTTTCTGGACAAGGTGGCGACCGATGTGCTGGATCTCGGTTCATCGGTACGGCGGTTTTACCATGGCAATTATTCTTCTTTTGTCGCGCAAAAAGCGGTTCTCGTGAAATCTTATGAAAAGGCGTATGAGAAACAGCAGAAGGAGATTTCCCATCAGGAAGAGGTGATCCGAAAGCTCAAGCAGTTTAACCGTGAAAAGTCGATCCGCCGTGCGGAGAGCCGTGAAAAGAAGCTGGCAAGGATTGAGAAAATGGACGCGCCGGAAGCAGAGCGGGACGCGATGCGCTTGTCTCTTGTACCGGAAAGTGAGAGCGGTAAAGATGTCTTGCAGGTTGAAGGGCTGGCAAAGTCTTTTGACGGGAGACAGCTGTTTTCGGGTGTCGATTTTCGCGTGCAGCGGGGGGAGCGGGTCGCCCTGATCGGGGAAAACGGCTGCGGCAAGACGACGATATTGAAGATGATCAATGAAGTGCTTTCACCGGATGCCGGACATATCCGCATCGGTACCGGCGTGTCGATTGCCTATTTTGACCAGGAGCAGCAGAATCTCGATGAGAGCAAGACTTTGTATGACGAGCTGTCGGATGCATATGTGAATTTGACGGAAACGAAAATTCGCAATGTGTTGGCGGTATTTTTATTTAAAGCAGATGACGCTTACAAGAGGATTTCCGAATTGTCCGGAGGAGAGCGGGGAAGGATTTCCTTGTGTAAGCTGATGCTGTCCGGAGCCAATTTTCTGATCCTTGACGAGCCGACAAACCACCTCGATATGGAATCAAAGGAGATCCTCGGGCAGGCGCTTTTGTCCTATACGGGCACGGTTCTGTATGTGTCGCATGACCGTTATTTTGTCAATCAGACGGCGCAGCGGATTTTGGAGCTGTCGGCAGCAAATGGTCTGCGGGAGTTTCTCGGTGATTACGATTACTACCAGCAGAAGCGGGGAGAGCTTGCAGAAGCCGCGGATCTGAAACGCGGGGCAAAGAGTCGGGCGGAATCAGGCGAAGCGGCTGCGGAGGACGAAACCGCGGACGGCGTATCGGGCAAGGATGCGTGGAAGAGACAGAAGGAAGAGGCGGCAAAGCAGCGGAAACGGGAAAACGACCGGAAAAAGCTCGAAGAAGAGATTGAGGCTTTGGAGACGGAAAGCGAGCAGATTGACGAAGCGTTTTTGGATGAGGAGACCGCGAAAAATTCTGCAAAGCTGAATGAACTGACCGCGAGACAGAATGAGTTGCAGGAAAAACTGGCAGAGCTGTATGAGCAGTGGGAGACATTAGTCTGATGCAGCGGTAAATCAGTTTGACACGGGGCAGGGAAAATCCTATACTTTATAAGGTAATAATATTACGGCATCCGGGAGGAACAGCGCGGTTTTAAAATGGGGGTTACACACGGGGGAAACGGACGATGAAGATGGACGATGCGGCATTTGAGGCGGCAATAAAAGAAGCGCATATACCGGTACTTGTGCTCGATCAGAAGTGGCACAGGCTGTTTGCGATTACCGGAAAGCCCGAAGAGGTCAAGGCTGTTGAGACAGAGGTCAATGAGCTTTTGGCGCGCCAGGGCAAGGTCAATGAAGAAGTCAAACAGTTAAAAAAGATCAAAGCGGATCTGATGCAGCAGATCATGGCAAATATGGAGGGCGCCGACTCCACGAAGGGAGCGACTGCGGAGGAGCAGAATCTGGATGAGGCGAAACGCCTGATGGACGAGACCAATGAGCGGCTGGCAAAAGACGAGGATGAGCTATTAGACATTCCGCGTGAGATCCGGGAAAAGAACAACGAACTGATGCTTTTGACGATGCAGTTTGCCTATGAAAAGCTGCGGAGCAACACGGATGAGATCAATGAGATTTCCAAGTGGATCGCGGATGTGCGCGTCAATCTCAAAAAGAACATCATCAAAAAACAGAACAGAGAGATCAACAACAAGGAAATGTATGCCTATATGCACGATGTTTTCGGCAAGGACATGATGAAAATGTTTGATGTGCATTACGACGAGGAAGGCAAGCTGATCCTGCGGGAGCATTTGGAAGAGGAACAGATCGCGGCGGCGCGCGTGTCAAAGGAGTAGGGGAGCAAGGTGGAAGTAAAGGTGAAAAGCAATATTAAAGTCAAACGGTCAACGCAGGCATTGGAGGAGATCCGCACGATAAAAAGCCGGGAGGAGCAGCTACAGCGCCGTCCCGCGCTGACGGACCGCACATTCGGACGGCTTGTGCCGAAGCGTCGGGAGAATGGCAATAAAGGTACCTTTGGCAAAGTACTTGTGATAGCGGGAAGCAGGAACATGGCGGGGGCTGCGATCCTGTCCGCGAGGGCTGCTTTAGCGGCAGGCTGCGGGATGGTGATGGTCTTCACCGATGAATGCAACCGCACGATCATTCAGACAGCTGTGCCGGAAGCGCTGCTTGCGACTTATGACGGGGAGATTGATGAGGAAGTGGCATACAACGCCCTTGACTGGGCAAGCTGTATACTGATCGGACCGGGACTGTCGATGAGTGATGAGGCAAAAAGGCTCGTGGACATCACCCTGGAAGAGACAGTCAACAAGCCGATCGTCCTGGATGCGGACGCGCTCAATATTCTCTCGGAGGAAGCCAATGCGATGAAGCTTGCCGGAAAGAGTGTTGTGATTACGCCTCATGTTGGTGAGATGGCACGGCTGGTCGGGATGCCGATTTCAGAGATACAGACGCATATGACTGAGACGGCGGAGGCGTTTTCCACGCATCACGGCGTGACCGTAGTTTTAAAGGATGCGGTTTCGGTGATCGCGTCGCCGCGGCGCAAGACTTATGAGAACCACAGCGGCAACAGCGGCATGGCAACGGCAGGCAGCGGGGATGTGTTGGCGGGGCTGATCATTGGACTGATCGCGCAAGGCGTAAAGAACGCGGACGCGGCGATCCTGGGCGCTTATATACACGGACGGGCCGGGGATTTTGCGGCAGAGGAAAAGACGGCGTATGCGATGACGGCGTCGGATATTATCGCGCATTTTCCGGATGTGTTCCGGCTGGCGGAAAAATAATGCTGTCCTATAATTGTAATTTGAGCGATACTTCAACAGACAGACGGGAAAGGAGCGGACATGGATCAACTGCGGGTCTGTGCCAAGATCGATCTTGACGCATTGACGGCAAATATCCGTACCATACACGAGGCACTCGGAAAAGAAACAAAGACAGGGATTTTCGCCGTGATCAAAGCGGACGCCTATGGGCATGGCGCTCTGCCGCTTGCGCGCTATATGGAGCGGGATCCGCTCATCAGCGGATTTGCGGTGGCGACCTTTGAAGAGGCAATGGAGCTGTACGATGGCGGGATCCGCGCGCCGATCCTGATTCTCGGTTACACATTCTCCCATACTTATCAGGATGTCGTGCGCTATGACATCCGTCCGACGATTTTCACAAGACAGATGGCGGAGGATTACGCGCGCGCGGCTGAAGCCGTCAAAAAGGATGTCCACTGCCACATCAAGCTGGACACAGGGATGGGCAGGATCGGTTACACAGTCGACGGGCAATCCGCCGATGAGATTGCAGGGATATTCAGTGAATTCCCAAGGCTATTGCCGGAAGGGATCTTTACCCATTTTGCCAGGGCGGATGAAACTGACAAAGCGGCAACGGACGCACAGTTTGAAAAGTACAGCCGTATGGTTTCGATGCTAAAAGAACGGGGAGTGGATTTTTCCATTCATCATGCTGCCAACAGTGCTGCGATCCTTGATTATCCCGAGGCGCATTTTGACCGTGTCCGCGCGGGCATTATCCTGTATGGGCTGATGCCGTCGGATGAAGTGGGAAGTGACAAATTACAGCCGCTTTTGTCGCTGCACAGCCATATCGTTTACATCAAAGAAGTGGAAGCGGGGACGGCGATCAGCTATGGCGGATTGTATGTGGCAAAGAAAAAGCGGAGGATCGCGACGATACCGATCGGGTACGCGGACGGTTACTGCAGGCAGCTGTCCAACAAGGGGTCGGTTTTGATACATGGAAAGCGGGCGCCGATCGTCGGACGGGTGTGCATGGACCAGTTTATGGTCGATGTGACGGATATCCCTGAGGCGCGGATCCTTGACGAGGTGACGCTGATCGGCAAGGACGGGGATGAGAGGATCACGCTCGAAGAATTGGGCACGCTGTCGGGGCGGTTCAATTACGAATTTGCCTGCGATCTCGGCAACCGGATACCGAGGCTGTATTACGCTGACGGCGAACTGATTGATACAAAGGAGTATTTTTAATACTGATGAGACAAGGCATTTTTAACCTTGTCAAAAAGACAAGAGGAAAAATATGGATAAGATAGAGAGCCTGCCCCAGAGACTGCTGGCGGTATTCCGGGGCAGGGGAGAGGATGTGACCGAAGAAGAGATCATCTCGATGGTCAATGAGGGACACGAGCAGGGAGTCCTCAGGGCATCTGAGGCGGCGATGATCCAGAATATTTTTTCGTTCGCGGACAAGGACGCCAAGGATATCATGATTCACCGGAAGGATATCGTGGCGATCGACGGTGAGGTGACGCTGCGTGAAGCGATCGCGATTTTTGAGGAGAACCACTATTCCAGGTTTCCAGTCTATCTTGAGGATCTCGACAATATTATCGGCATCATCCATCTGCGGGATATGTTTCATTACAGCTCGCGGACCAGGGATTATGACAAGCAGATCCGTGACCTTGACGATCTGATCCGTCCGGCGCAGTTCGTTCCTGAGACGCACGGGATCAATACGCTGTTTACGCAGATGCAGATGAAAAAATCGCATATGGCGATCGTTATGGATGAGTACGGACAGACGAGCGGGCTGATCTCGCTGGAGGATATTTTGGAGGAGATCGTCGGCAATATCCAGGACGAGCACGACGATGAAAAGGAGCCGGTCGAAAAGGTGCGGGAAAATGTGTTCCGCATGAACGGACATACGACCTTAGAGGAAGTCTCGGAGCAGCTGCCGATCACTTTTGAAGAAGAGGATGTCACGACCTTAAACGGATTTATCATTTCCAAAATTGATAAGATTCCGGAAGAGCATTCGTCATTTGCGATCCAGGCATACGGTTATGAATTCCGCGTGCTCGATGTTGAAAATAAAATGGTCGGCGATGTGATCGTACGGAAATTGTAAGTTAGTGTAAAATTATCGTTGCCTGAAAGAAGAAGCACAGAACATATATTCTGACAGATATAAAAGGAAGAGAAGGATTGGATCCCACTCTTCCCTATCGGAAAGTTTTCCCTTATTATGTTGGTTTGAGTTAATTAA